>NZ_JANHZS010000004.1:0-224359 GCF_041414765.1 Pseudoalteromonas sp. DY56-GL79
TCTCCCATTTTGATTGTTTGCAATTCAATCATGGCACACCGATGCCGAGTGTGGGAGGAGACCATTACATCAGGTTAGTTATCATCTTAACATTGCTCATAAAGCTCCAGCGGCAAACCATCAGGATCGCTGAAAAAGGTAAAGCGTTTGCCTGTATATTCATCTATTCGAACAGGCTCTACAGCAACTTGATTCTGCACAAGGTGTGCAATATAAGCATCAATATCTGATACGCTAAATGCTAAATGTCTCAGTCCTTGCGCCTCTGGATGTGATGGTCGTTTTGGAGGATTTGGAAACGAAAACAACTCAATCTGGCTCCCATCAGGCAGCGCAAGATCTAATTTATAGGACGCTCTATCTTTTCGATAGTTCTCACGGAGTACATGCAACCCAAGTACTTCGGTATAGAACACTTTTGATCTTTGGTAGTCAGAACAAATAACAGCGACGTGATGTATCCCAGATAACTTCAAGCACTTCTCCTCAAGCATTTAGTGTCTTTTAAATAAAAAAGCGGCAATTTGCATTGCCGCTTCACACACTCAAGTAGGAACTTGGACTACACGTTGTAAAACCAAGCCTATTTTTTCATTACAAGCGAATGCCGCCGTCAATCTCAACGACACGTCCCGTAAAGAAATCATTTTCAATGATATATTTTGCTGTATGAGCAATTTCTTGCGCTTCACCCAGACGCCCAACCGGCTTCATTTTCACTAGGCGCTCTTTGGCTTCAGGCTTCATTGCATCGGTCATTTTTGTACGGATCACACCTGGTGCAATTGCGCCCACGCGAATACCAAAACGACCTAATTCTTTAGCCCAACTGGTAGTCATCGCAACGACACCAGACTTTGCCGCTGAATAATTGGTTTGTCCCATATTACCAGCGCGCGCAACGCTAGACATATTAATGATCACGCCACCGTTACCCGCTTCTACCATTTTGACGGCAGCTTCACGGCCGCACAGGAAAACACCTGTAAGATTGACATCAATAACGGATTGAAATTGCGAAAGCGACATTTTATCGATGACTTGCCCGTCTTTTGCTTTGAGTAGCAAACCGTCACGCAAAATACCCGCATTGTTAATTAATACCGAAATATCGCCGAAGTCATTTACGATGGTATTAAACACATTTTCGACGTCTGATTCTTGACTAACATTAGCGACATACGTGTTAACTTGTGTACCGAATTGAGCAAGTTCGTGCTTCGCTTCTGCTAAAACGTCTTCTTGCATATCTATCAGGGCAAGTTTTGCCCCATGCTTTGCCATTTCAGTCGCCATGGCAAGACCCAAGCCTTGCGCACCACCAGTGATCACAACTGTTTTATTGTTAATATCCATAGTGTCCTATTTCTCTGAATAAAGCTTAAAAATCGCACTAAAGTCTTCACTGCCTTTACCTTGATTTTGCATCAAGTTATACAAATTCTTCGCCAGCGCCCCCATGGGTGTCGCAGAATTCGTTTGCTGCGCAGATTGCATCGCAAGGCCAAGATCTTTAGCCATTAAATCAACCATAAAGCCCGGCTTATAACCGTTCGAAGAAGGCACATTTTCTAGTACATCTGGACATGGGTTGTATAGCTCTAGCGTCCAGTTACGACCAGAGCTATTTAGCATAATTTCGCTCAATACTTTAGGATCTAAGCCATGATCTACACCCATTTGCAGCGCTTCACTTGTGCCTGCCATAAGTATTGATAGCAGCATATTGTTACATATCTTAGCGACTTGTCCCGCACCAATATCTCCAGCATGGAAGATATTCTTACCCATATTGGTCAGTACCACATGCGCACGTTCAAAGTCTGCTTTATTACCGCCGACAATAAAAGTTAAGGTACCGGCCGCAGCACCTGCCACACCGCCAGACACTGGCGCATCGACAAATGAAATGCCCGATTCTGCCAACTTGTTGCCAACAAACTGAGCTGATTCAGCATCAATGGTCGAGCAATCAATTACTTGTGTATTTTTACTAAGGTAATTAATTAATCCGTCATCGCCTGTATACACTGCTCGAACATGTTTGCCTGCCGGCAGCATACTGATCACATAATCGGCTTCGCGACATACATCGCTCACAACCGTCGCTTTCGTCGCGCCACTTGCTTCAAGCGTCGCGACGGCCTCAGGGTTTAAATCGAATACACATACTTGGTGGCCAGCCTTTAATAGGTTAATGGCCATTGGACCACCCATATTACCTAAGCCGATAAATCCTACTTGTGCCATTTAAGTCACTCCTTATAAGTCACGCAATGGGTGATCGTTTTCATCCCAGCGAGGTGCAAAAAAGCGTTCTACCGCGTCGTTTGTAACCTCGGCGACAGATTTAAATCGCCAATTTGGCTTGCCATCTTTATCGATAAGCAACGCACGTACACCTTCTTGAAACTCACCAAACTCGCCAGCCGTTACCGACATTCCCAATTCCTGCTTAAAACAGTCTCTTAGTGTTTTGCCTGCACTTCTAGTGAGCTGCGCTTTAACTAATGCTGCACTTAATGGTGAACCATGCTTTAATGCTGCCTGTGCCTTGCTTAGCCATTTGTTATCAGTGCTATCCAACGCCAAAATAAACTCAACCTGGTCTGACAACTCATGTTTCTCATCAAGCGCTTCAAACACTTTGATAAGCGGTTTAATTTCGCTTTTTGGCGGCGCATGAGACGCTTCATCTAGTGACAACAGCAACTGAGTAAGCTTTTCATGATTTAATACATTGGTTTTGCCCCAGTTCACTTCAACTAGGTTTTGTAACAGTAAGCTCAGTTTTTCTGAGTCCATAAAATGATCGGCGAGCCCAACCAGTTTGGCATCCGCAGCGTTAATGTTTGCTGCGGTGAGACCCAAGAATAGTCCAACGCCTTTTGGCATCTTATTGAGGAAATAGCTCCCACCAACATCAGGGTATAAGCCAATGGTGATTTCCGGCATCGCGATGCGCGACGTTTCTGTCATCACTTTATGGCTTGCGCCAGCCGTTAAGCCCAGTCCGCCACCCATGATGATGCCATTACCCCATAGTAGGATTGGCTTATCATAGTTATGGATTTGATAATCTAACCGGTACTCTTCACTGAAAAAGGTTTCGATTAATGCGTTACTCGTATCAGACGACATTTCGCGATATAAACTCACGACATCGCCGCCGGCACAAAACGCCTTCTCTCCAGCACCTTTTAGCATAACCATTGCTATTTGCGGGTCGTTTGCCCAAGCGTCTAGTTGCGGCGCGAGCAAACGGATCATATCAAGATTTAAGGCATTTAACGCTTTTGGTGCATTTAATGTCGCCAGCGCTATTTTCATCCCGTTATGGCATGTTGCCTGTTCGAATATAACCGGCGCCTCTTCGTGATTTATTAGCTCAAATTCAATCATTAGCCATTTACCCAATTCGCTTTACGCTTCTCTAAAAACGCGTTTACGCCTTCTTTTTGATCCTGGGTATCGAATAGTGTTACGAAGAGTTCGCGTTCAAGTGGCAGTGCGCTATTGATTGTGCCAGAGCGGCCTTTTTGAATGAGGGCCTTACAAGCCGTCACCGCAACAGGGCTTTGGTCTTCGACTTTCTTAGCAAGTTCAAGCGCTGCTTCCAGTGCTTTACCCTGCTCGACCACTTCTTCCACTAAGCCAATTTGCTGCGCTTTATCGGCTTTTAAGCGTTCACCGCATAAAATCATACGTTTTGCCCAGCCTTCACCTACAAGCCACGACAAGTTTTGTGTGCCGCCAGCACAAGGTAACAGCCCGACTTTCGCCTCAGGGAGTGCCATTTGTGCTTGAGCTTCGGCGATACGGATATCGCATGCTAGTGCTACTTCTAAACCGCCGCCCATTGCAAAACCATTGATAGCAGCAATTGATACGCCTCTAAAGTCGCTAAGTGTTTCAAACGCTTCGCCAAATACTCGAGACATATCCGCAGCGACTCCTTTGTCACCGTCGGCAAATACGTTTAGATCTGCTCCTGCTGAAAAGAACTTTTCACCTTCGCCAGTGATCACTAAAGAATAGATTTCTTTATCTGCGTTCAATTCGATTACTAGATTTTTAAGTGCAGTAAGTGTGTCTTTTGTCCACGTATTCGCCGGTGGATTTGACATAGTAACAACGGCAGTATGGCCTTGTTTTTCGAGTTTTAATTGTGCAGTCATGATACTCTCCTTATAGGACGCTTGGGGCGCCTTCAGCTAAGATCCGACGTGCAATAATTACACGCATGATTTCGTTTGTACCTTCAAGGATTTGATGAACACGTACGTCACGTAAATGACGTTCAAGTGGATATTCTTTGATATACCCGTAACCACCATGAATTTGCAGTGCATCATCACACACCTTAGTGCCTACATCAGTGGCAAAACGCTTCGCCATTGCGCAATAAGTGGTCTTTTCTGGGTCGTTGCTATCCAATTTAAATGCCGCAAGTCGAACCATTTGGCGCGCAGCCACAAGTTCTGTATTCATATCTGCAATTTTAAATTGCAGTGCTTGGAACGCCGCTAACGGTTTACCAAACTGAGAACGCTCTTGCATATACTGCTTGGCGGTATTAAGTGCTTGCTGGGCCGTGCCTATCGAGCAAGTTGCAATATTAATACGACCACCATCAAGGCCTTGCATCGCAAATTTGAAGCCTTCGCCTTCTTGGCCTAGCAGGTTGGCAGCTGGGATACGGACATTTTCAAGCGTGATAAGACGCGTAGGTTGAGCGTTCCAACCCATTTTTTCTTCTGCTTTGCCATAAATAACGCCATCAGCATCGGCAGGGACAACAAAGGCAGAAATGCCTTTTGGACCGTCTTCGCCGGTTCTTGCCATTACCACCAATACGTCGGTTTCACCTGCCCCTGAGATAAACATCTTAGAGCCAGACAAAACATACTCGTCACCTTCTCTTATTGCTTTTGTTTTCAGCGATGCAGCATCAGAACCAGAACCAGGCTCTGTTAGACAGTAAGAAGCCAGTAGCTCGCCTGTTACTAACTGATCCATATATTTTGCTTTGGTTTCTTCCGTTGCAAAGCTCGCTATCATCCACGTTGCCATGTTATGGATAGTCAACATGGCGGTGGTTGCTGTACAACCCATAGAAAGTTGTTCAAAAATAATACTTGAGTCAAGGCGAGATAAACCCAGACCACCTGCCTCTTCTGGCGTATATAGACCGCAAAAACCAAGCTCACCTGCTTTTTGAATTACGTCTTTTGGAAAAATGTGCTCTTGATCCCATTTTGCTGCATGTGGAGCAAGCTCGCTCATTGCAAATTGGTGCGCCATATCGGCAAATGCTTGTTGATCTTCGTTTAGGTTAAAGTCCACGCTAGACCTCTCTTGCTGTTCTGACACCCTGAATGTGTGTCGGTAATTCTTATCGTTTTGGTAAAAAAATAGCGTGCTCCCCCTGCAGAGCACGCTATGCAATATGAGTTATCTAAGGTTGATACTCATATTTGGACCACTAACAGCCTCATCGTCAAACCAACGTGAGGTAATTGTTTTGGTTTCTGTATAGAAACGCACGCCTTGCTTACCGTAGGTGTGTTGGTCGCCGTAGAATGAATTCTTCCAACCGGTGAATGAGAAGAATGGCAATGGCACAGGAATAGGAATATTAATACCGACCTGACCCACTTCGATTTCACGCTGGAATTTACGTGCTGCGCCACCGCTTGCAGTGAATAATGAGGTGCCGTTACCGTATGGATTGTTATTAATAAGCGTAATTGCTTCATCTAAACTATCGACAAATACACAGCAAAGGACTGGGCCAAAGATTTCTTCTTTGTAGATATCCATTTCAGTTGTGACGTTTGAAAACAGGGTTGGACCTACCCAGTTACCACTTTCATAACCCTCAACTGTAAAATCAGAGCCGTCTAGCAAACACGTTGCGCCTTGCTGCTTACCACTGTCAATCAGCGACAGAATACGCGCTTTAGCCTGCGGCGTCGTTTGCGGACCATAAGCGGCTTCAGGATCATCCCATACGCCAGGACGAACCTTCGCCATTGCGTCTTTTAGTTCCTCTACCCACTGTTGTGATTGCCCAACAAACACGGCCACTGAGATCCCCATACAGCGCTGACCACCCGCGCCGACCGAAGAGCCAACCAGGTTATTGATCACTTGCTCTTTTTTCGCATCTGGCATAATAACCATGTGGTTTTTCGCACCAACACACGCTTGAACGCGTTTGAGATTTTGCGTACCTTTGCTGTAAATGTACTGACCAACACCACAAGAACCCACGAAAGAAATCGCGCGAATTTCCGGCGCTTCAAGGATTTGGTCAACCTGATCTTTACTACCGTGTACTACCTGAAGTACGCCTTTTGGCGCACCGGCTTCTTCAAACAATTCAACCAAGCGCATTGGTGTTAGCGGATCTTGCTCTGATGGCTTAAGTACAAAGGTGTTACCACATACAATTGCCATTGGGAACATCCACAGCGGGATCATCGCTGGGAAGTTAAATGGCGTAATACCCGCGCAAACGCCTAGCGGTTGGGTATATGAATAGGTATCGATATTTCGGGCAACGTTTTCTACCGTCTCGCCCATCATCATTGAAGGGGCATTACATGCTTGCTCAACCACTTCAATACCACGCCATACATCACCTTTCGCATCTTCAAAAGTTTTACCAAGTTCATGGCAAATGATGGTTGCGATTTCTTCTTGGTGCTCTTTAAGAAGCGCTGCATAACGCATCATAATTCGCGCACGCTCAGTTACCGGAACATTACGCCATGTTTTAAATGCTTCTTGAGCTGAATGAATTGCAGCTTGTACTTCTTCGTTAGTAGCACAAGGCACTTTTGCTAATACTTCTTGATTAGCCGGATTAACAACGTCTAACCATTTGTCAGACTGAGACTGTGAAAATTCACCGTTGATGTATAAAGGTACTTGGTGCATGAAGCACTCCTCCCCATAAAACGAGTTTATGCGCTGCGTGAATGATTAGAATTATGGAAAACGCAGCGCCCCTTGAACGAAATAAATTGCAGTAACTTACACTTCTACCGCAAGCGCTACAGCTTCACCACCACCGATACATAGTGAGGCTACGCCTTTTGATAAGCCGCGGTTTTTTAGTGCATGGATAAGTGTAACTAAGATACGTGCACCGCTTGCACCGATTGGGTGACCAAGCGCACAAGCACCACCGTTTACGTTGACTTTGTTGCTATCTAACTGCATTTCGTTGATAGCCAACATAGTCACCATGGCAAATGCTTCGTTGATTTCCCAAAGATCAACGTCTGCTGTCGACCAACCTGATTTTTCAAGCAGCTTATTCATCGCACCGACCGGCGCAACGGTAAATTCAGCAGGCGCTTGTGAGTGAGTTGCATGGGCAACAATCTTACAAAGTGGCGTCAAACCGTGCTTTTTCGCTTCTGATTCACTCATTAAAATCAGCGCGGCTGCACCGTCTGAAATAGACGAAGAGTTGGCAGCAGTGATAGTGCCATCTTTTTTAAATGCTGGGCGAAGTGATGGAATTTTGTCTGGACGGGCATTACCAGGTTGCTCGTCGGTATTTACCTCAACATCCCCCTTACGTGTACTCATTACATGAGGAGCAATCTCATTGCCAAAACTGCCATTTTCGATTGCGGCGTTTGCTTTACTTAGAGAGCCAAGTGCAAATTCATCCATGTGCTCACGGGTTATGCCATATTCATCAGCGGTAGCTTGTGCGAAACAACCCATCGCTTTATTATCATAAGCATCTTCTAAGCCATCAGCCATCATATGGTCTTTGATTTCGCCATGACCCATACGCATTCCGCCACGGGCTTTTGGAATAAAGTAAGGTGAGTTAGTCATGCTTTCCATGCCGCCAGCGATAGCAGAATTAATGCTACCTGAGCGGATGAGATCATGCGCGAACATCGCCGCTTTTAGACCCGAGCCACACACTTTATTGATTGTTGTCGCACCAGTTGAACGTGCTAACCCTGCATGTAGCATCGCTTGACGCGCTGGCGCTTGACCGAGACCTGCGGGTAGTACGCAACCCATAATAACTTCGTCTATACTCGCGTCACTAAGACCTGTTTCATTCATTACTGCTTTAATTGCAGTCGCACCTAAGTCTGTCGCGGTTGCGTCAGATAGGCTTCCCATAAAGCCACCCATTGGTGTACGCTTAGCAGCGACGATGACAACAGCTTCGTTACTCATTGCAAAACTCCTGTTTACAAGCCAATCTTAGGCTTGTTAAAAATTAACTCTGTATTCGAGCATACATAATATTTACGTTTACGCCAACGTAAATCTAAAATCAAGCCAAACGAGATCAGTGAAAGTGTAAAGCTATCTTGCACAAATTTGTTTCCAAGGCTTATTTTCTCTGGCTGTAATGAAGATTTGATGACAATTCGAACGGACAGATTATTCCTTTTATAAGACTAAAGAAGGATCTGCTATTCTTACTTTACCTTTACGTAAACTTCACTTATATTGGTCTAATCAGTGACGTTGTAAGTGTAAATAAAAATGCAAGAAATTAATGAACCTACCTATTCAATCAGCGAGTTAGCTAAAGAATTTGATATTACTACTCGCAGTATTCGTTTTTACGAAGACCAAGGACTCCTTTCTCCTAGGCGCCAAGGACAAACGCGTATTTACTCAAAACGTGACAAAGTTCGATTAAAACTGATCCTTCGCGGCAAACGCCTTGGTTTTACACTTGCTGAAACTGGCCGATTATTTGAGCTTTACGACGCCGACAAATCGAGCGAAAAGCAACTTAAAACTATGTTGCAACTCATTGAAGAGAAAAAAGCCGACTTAAGCCAACAAATGGACGACATTAAAGTTGTCTTAATGGAACTGGTGACAGCTGAACGCCGTTGTCGCGACACCCTACACGAGCTCGAAAAATAAACTCTCACAACAGGATGAATACCGATGAGCACAGTATCTTTATATAAAGAATTAAACTTTGGACTAGGCGAAACAGCAGACATGATCCGTGATCATGTAAATAGCTTTGCAACCAGTGAAATTGCCCCACTGGCTGAAAAAACAGATCAAGAAAATGCATTTCCAAACGAAATGTGGCCAAAGTTTGGCGAAATGGGCCTACTTGGGATCACCGTCGCTGAAGAATTTGGCGGCTCAAACATGGGTTATCTTGAACACGTTATCGCAATGGAAGAGATAAGCCGTGCGAGTGCATCAATTGGCTTAAGCTACGGCGCACATTCAAACCTATGTGTGAACCAAATCAACCGTAACGGCAACCAAGCCCAAAAAGAAAAATATCTACCAAAACTTATCAGCGGTGAACACATTGGTGCGCTAGCGATGAGTGAGCCCAATGCTGGCTCTGACGTGGTTTCAATGAAACTACGTGCTGAAAAGCAAGGTGACAAGTTCATCCTAAACGGTAATAAAATGTGGATCACCAATGGTCCAGATGCCGACGTTTTTGTGATTTACGCAAAAACGGATACCAATGCAGGCCCTCGTGGGATCACGGCCTTTATCGTCGAAAAAAGCTTCCCTGGTTTTTCAACGGCACAAAAGTTAGACAAACTTGGAATGCGTGGTTCAAACACTTGTGAGCTGGTATTCGAAAACTGCGAAGTACCTGCAGAAAACATCCTTGGCGAATACAACGAAGGCGTTAAGGTACTCATGAGTGGCCTAGACTACGAGCGTGTGGTCTTGGCAGGCGGCCCGCTTGGTATTATGCAGGCTTGTATGGATGTGGTAGTACCTTATATTCACGAGCGTAAACAATTTAACCAATCCATCGGTGAATTCCAGCTGGTGCAAGGCAAAGTTGCTGACATGTACACGCAAATGAACGCAGCACGTTCATACGTTTATACCGTGGCAAAAGCCTGTGACCGTGGTGAAACCACTCGTAAAGATGCAGCTGGTGCAATTCTATATGCCGCAGAACTTGCAACCAAGCTTGCACTTGATGCCATTCAGCTTCTAGGCGGAAACGGTTATATCAATGAATATCCTACAGGTCGACTACTTCGCGATGCCAAGCTGTATGAAATTGGCGCAGGTACGTCTGAGATCCGCCGTATGCTTATCGGACGTGAGCTATTCAACGAAAGTCGCTAGGAGTGCTACATGACGGTACTAAATTCTGCGGTTAATCCGCATGAGCCCCAGTTCAAGGCAAACAGCGATGCGATGGCATCGCTGGTTGCTGATCTTAAAGATAAAGTCGCAACACTGAGCCAAGGTGGTGGTGAAGCGCTTATTGCCCGTCACCAAAGTCGCGGTAAATTATTTGTACGTGACCGAATTGAAACCTTGCTAGATGAGGGCTCGCCGTTTTTAGAAATTGGCCAATTCGCCGCGTTTGGCGTTTACGAGCAAGATATTCCTTGTGCTGGTGTGGTCGCCGGGATCGGACGCGTCAAAGGCGTTGAATGCATGATTGTGGCAAATGATGCGACTGTAAAAGGGGGTACCTATTTCCCTATTACCGTAAAAAAACACCTAAGAGCGCAAGAAATTGCGGAGCGCTGCCATCTTCCTTGTATTTATTTAGTGGATTCTGGCGGTGCGAACTTGCCAGAACAAGATGAAGTATTCCCAGATAAATTGCATTTTGGTCGGATTTTCTACAATCAAGCCCGTATGTCTGCAAAGGGAATCCCACAAATCGCAGTGGTTATGGGGTTATGCACCGCCGGTGGCGCATATGTACCAGCGATGGCCGATGAAAGTATTATCGTCAAAGAACAAGGCACCATTTTCTTGGCAGGGCCACCTCTTGTTAAAGCGGCCACGGGTGAAGAAGTGAGTGCAGAAGACTTAGGCGGCGCAGATGTTCACTGTAAAGTCTCTGGTGTAGCCGATCACTATGCAGAAAATGACGAGCATGCGCTTTCTATCGCAAGACAGTGCGTGTCACGCCTTAATCATCAGCGCCCCACTCGCCCGTTCCTGCAGGATGCCAAACCACCACGTTATGACATCAGTGAGGTGTATGGCATTGTCGGTACGGATCTGAAAAAACCGTTCGATGTACGCGAAGTCATTGCCCGTATCGTGGACGATTCTCAGTTTGATGAATTTAAACGCTACTTCGGCGAAACACTCGTGACTGGTTTTGCTGAAATTTATGGTCACCCTGTGGGGATCGTAGCAAACAACGGTATTCTCTTTTCTGAATCCGCACAAAAAGGCGCACACTTTATTCAGCTCTGTGCACAGCGCAATATTCCGCTGCTATTTTTGCAGAATATTACTGGATTTATGGTTGGCCAAAAATACGAAGCGGAAGGTATCGCTAAGCACGGTGCAAAAATGGTAACAGCCGTTTCCTGTGCTGATGTGCCTAAGTTTACAGTATTGATTGGCGGCTCATATGGTGCTGGTAACTATGGCATGTGTGGTAGAGCGTACGAGCCAACCATGATGTGGATGTGGCCAAACGCACGGATCTCCGTAATGGGTGGTGAACAAGCTGCAGGCGTATTAACACAGGTTAAACAAGATGGTTTAGCGCGTAAAGGCCTTAGCATGAGCGATGCCGAAGTGAGCGAATTTAAAAAGCCAATTATCGAGCAGTACGAAAAGCAAGGACACCCATACTATGCTAGCGCAAGGCTTTGGGACGATGGCGTTATCGACCCTGCGGATACGCGCACAGTACTTGGTCTTGCCTTAGAAGCTGCGAGTAACGCACCGCAAAAAGAATCTAAATTTGGCGTCTTCAGAATGTAAGGAGCACTTATGCCTGTCACTTTAAATATAACAAAAAGCAAAGTGGCGATTTTAGAGCTAAGTCGCCCAGAAAAACATAATGCCTTCAATGCGGAGGTGATTGCCGAACTCATTAAGAATATCGAATATGCCAGCGGCCTCGATGTCAGAGCGCTGGTATTAAAAACCGAAGGTAAACACTTTTCAGCGGGGGCTGATCTGGCGTGGATGAAATCCATGGCAGACAACGACTATAACGAAAACGTCGCTGATTCTTTAGAACTTGCTAAATTAATGCAAGTGCTGGCCACTTGCCCTCACCCAACCCTGTGTTTGGTGCAAGGTGCTGCGTTTGGCGGTGCACTTGGGTTAATCGCCTGTTGTGATATCGCCATTGCAGAGCACAACTCCAAATTTTGTTTAAGTGAAGTCAAGCTTGGTCTTATTCCGGCTGTGATTAGTCCTTATGTCATTAAAGCCATTGGGGAGCGCCAAGCGCGACGCTATTTTTTAACAGCCGAAGTATTTGATGGTGAAAAGGCGCTAGAAATGGGTTTAATTCACGAACTGAGCGATGATTTAGCAAAAAGCGAAGCGAATTTTCTCGATACCTTGCTTAACAATGGCCCTGCTGCTGTGAAAAGTGCCAAAGCACTGATCAGCGAAGTTGCTGGTAAAGAGATAAATGAAGCGTTGATCGCCCATACCGCAAAGCGTATCGCTGAAATTAGAGTAAGTGACGAAGGCCAAGAAGGGCTTAGCGCCTTTTTCGATAAACGAGCACCACGCTGGCAAACCGCCGCAAGCGAATAGGAGTCAACATGCTAACTAAAATTCTAGTCGCGAACCGTGGTGAAATTGCCTGCCGCGTGATGCGCACCGCAAAGAAATTGGGCCTAACCACAGTGGCAGTTTATTCTGATGCAGATGCCAATGCGATGCATGTGAAAACAGCTGACGAAGCCTATCATATCGGTCCGGCACCATCTAAAGAGTCTTATTTGGTTGCAGACCGAATTCTTGAAGTCGCCAAAGCGGCGGGCGTCGATTGTATCCACCCAGGTTATGGTTTTTTATCTGAAAATGAAGTATTTGCCAAAGCGTGTGAAGCAGCAAACATTGCGTTTATTGGTCCGTTGGCAAGCTCTATTGAAGCGATGGGGTCTAAGACCCGTGCCAAGGAAATCATGCATGACGCTAATGTGCCTTTGGTCCCAGGGTATTATGGCGACAAACAAGACGATGATTTCTTACAGGCAGAAGCTGAAAAAATCGGCTTTCCGGTACTTATCAAAGCCGCTTACGGCGGTGGTGGTAAAGGGATGCGCGTGGTACGAGAAAGCAGCGAGTTTTTATCGGCACTACATGGCGCTAAACGTGAAGCTGCAGCGAGTTTTGGCAATGACTTAGTGCTGCTTGAGCGTTTTGTTGATAAGCCTCGTCACGTTGAAGTACAAGTTTTTGCCGATAGTCACGGTAACTGTGTTTACCTCGGTGATAGAGACTGTTCACTGCAGCGTCGTCACCAAAAAGTGATTGAAGAAGCGCCCGCCCCAGGTTTGAGTGATGCGATGCGCAAAGCTATGGGTGAAGCGGCAGTACGCTGTGCGCAAGCGATTAACTATCGCGGCGCAGGTACAGTAGAGTTCTTATTATGTGGCGATGAGTTCTTCTTTATGGAAATGAATACTCGCCTGCAAGTAGAGCACCCAGTGACAGAAATGGTAACTGACCTCGATTTAGTCGAGTGGCAACTGATGGTTGCTGCGGGTGAACAGTTACCGCTGACTCAGGAGCAGGTTTCGTTATCTGGTCATAGTTTTGAAGCGCGCATTTACGCAGAAGACCCTGAAGAAAACTTTATGCCGTTTTCTGGTGTACTTTCACACCTTAGCTTTCCTGAAGCCAAAGATGGCGTAAGAATTGACACAGGCGTACAACAAGGTGATGAGATCAGTCCATTTTACGATCCTATGATCGCCAAGCTTATTGTTCATGGCAAAAATCGTGAACAAGCCTTATTAAAGTTAAAATCCAGTTTAGAACAAGTGCACTTGTGTGGCTTGAAATCCAACATTGCATTTTTGCATCACTTAGCAGGCCACCCTACTTTCACAGCTGGTGCGCCTGATACCCACTTTATCGACACACAAACTGAGGTATTAACTCAATCGAATACGCCGCTGGATAAAATGGTGTTATTAGCAAGTGCGGCCTACCTTAGCCACCAACAACCATGTAAAAACACGGTGTGGGGAAACTTAGGCTTTAGGCTTAACCAAACCGCGAAGGTGGATTTACCATTTGCAGATCACGTCGCCTCGGCTTATCAATCTCAAGGTGGTTGGAAGGTTTCGTTTAACGAGCAAATCCACCAAGTTGAATGTGAATTAAATGGACACCAGTTAACAGTGTTGATTGATGGTGCACGATTACACGCCAGTGCCATTGTTACCGAAGCCGCGATCACGATTATGTATGGTCCGTATCAACATACCGTTGAACTTAAGTCAAAGCATTACATTAGCGATCATGAGCACGAAGCCGCACCGCTGGCTGCGCCATTGAACGGCACCGTGGTTAAGCATTTGTTAGCCGTCGGTACTCAAGTCAATAAAGGCGATGCCGTGGTGATAATCGAAGCTATGAAGATGGAATATACGCTCAATGCACCATTTGATGGCACGCTAACTTCATACTGCTTTGCAGAAGGCGAGCTCGTCAGTCATGGCGATATGCTGGCGATTGTTGAGGAGCAAGACTAATGTCTCAGTATCCGGCTAAGGTCAAAATTGTAGAAGTCGGCGCACGTGATGGCTTACAAAATGAGCTCAGTGTTGCCACAGAAGCCAAAATCTCGCTGGTTAACACATTAAAAGACGCAGGTCTCAAGCACATTGAAGCAGGCGCGTTTGTATCACCCAAATGGGTGCCACAAATGGCCGACTCTGCTGCGGTTATTCAAGGCTTTGAGCGTAGTGAAGGCGTTGAAATAAGCGCTCTAACGCCGAACCTTAAAGGCGCAGAGCTTGCACTTGAAAATCAAGTCGACGAATTTGCCATTTTCACTGCCGCCAGTGAGGCATTTACGCAAAAAAACATCAACTGCACGATTGAACAAAGTATTGAACGCTTTCGTCCCGTTGTTGAACTTGCACAAAAAAACAACATAAAAGTAAGAGGTTATGTTAGCTGCGTGGTTGGTTGCCCATATCAAGGTGAAGTACAACCAGAGCAAGTTTTAGCTGTATGTAAACAATTGTTGTCACTTGGTTGTTATGAAATCAGCCTAGGCGACACCATAGGTGTTGGTACACCTAAAAAAGTCCAGCAGCTGCTCACCTTGTTACTGCAACATATCCCTGCTGACAAGCTTGCGGTGCATTTCCATGATACCTACGGACAAGCATTAACGAATATTCACACGGCCCTGCAAATGGGGATCGCAACTGTCGATAGCGCCGTTGCAGGTCTCGGTGGTTGCCCTTACGCCAAAGGCGCGTCAGGAAATGTTGCCACTGAGGATGTAGTTTACTTACTGCAAGGGCTTGGCATTGAGTGTGGAATTGATTTAGAAAGGCTAGCAAAAGCAGGATGGACAATTTGTGATGCGCTAGGCAAGACACCAAGCAGTAAAGTGTCGTTAGCACTCAAACAAACTTGTCAATCTTAAAACAATAACATTATTAGGAGTGGGCTTATGGCCGGTTTCGATAAAGTCGTATCAAGCTACAGCGAAGCGATGGCGGGTCTTAAAGACGGCGATACCATCATCGCAGGTGGCTTTGGTTTGTGTGGTATTCCAGAAGGCTTAATTGCAGAAATTAAGCGCCTGCAAACAAAAGAACTTACCGTGGTTTCAAACAACTGTGGGGTCGACGACTTTGGTTTAGGTATTTTGCTCAAAGATCGTCAAATTAAGAAGATCATCGCCTCTTACGTTGGTGAAAATGCGCTGTTTGAACAACAACTTCTCGATGGCATTATTGACGTTGAATTAACACCACAAGGTACGCTTGCAGAGAAGATGCGCGCTGGTGGCGCTGGGATCCCAGCTTTTTACACGGCAACAGGATACGGTACTCCCGTTGCTGAAGGTAAAGAAGTAAAAGAATTTGATGGCCGACCATATATTTTGGAAGAATCAATTACTGGTGAATTTGCCATTGTTAAGGCTTGGAAAGCAGATCGCTATGGCAACTTGGTGTTCCGCCACACAGCAATGAACTTTAACCCAATGGCAGCGACAGCCGGAAAAATCACCGTCGCGGAAGTTGAAGAAATTGTGGAACCGGGTGAGCTTGAGCCGAGTCAAATCCACACCCCAGGTATTTATGTCAATCGCGTGATCAAAGGTGACTTTGAAAAACGTATTGAACGTGTCACAACGCGCAAATAGGAGGCAATCATGGGTTTAAATCGTGAACAAATTGCGATGCGCGTGGCGCAAGAGCTTGAAGACGGTTACTACGTTAACTTAGGCATAGGTATTCCAACCTTAGTGGCTAACTACGTGCCAAAAGGCATCGAAGTGATGCTGCAATCGGAAAATGGCTTGTTAGGTATGGGTCCCTACCCAACCGAAGACCAAGTTGATGCCGATATGATCAACGCGGGTAAAGAAACCGTGACAGCAGCGACAGGTGCAGCAATTTTTAATAGTGCGGAAAGCTTTGCCATGATCCGTGGTGGTCATGTAGACTTGACGGTACTAGGTGCATTTGAAGTTGATCAACAAGGCAATATCGCGTCTTGGATGATCCCGAAAAAATTAATCAAAGGCATGGGTGGTGCAATGGACTTAGTTGCTGGTGCACGCAACATCATAGTGACCATGACCCATGCTAGCAAACACGGCGATTCTAAATTGCTTGAATCATGCACATTGCCGCTAACCGGCGTAAATTGTGTAAAGAAAATCGTAACAGATTTAGCTGTGTTAGAAGTAAAAGACGGCGCATTCCATTTGCTAGAACGCGCACCGGGTGTTAGTGTTGATGAAATAATCAGCAAAACTGCAGGCAAGCTTATCGTCGATGGTGAGATCCCTGAAATGCAGTTTGAGGCGTCGTAAGACACACCCTAACTTACAAATGTACCGACCTCATTCCCAGTGCCAAAGGCGCTGAGTTACCCAAAACCCCTCGCAAGAGGGGTTTTTTTTCACATGCCATCGAAGGAAAACTCTTTACTCTACACCACTCTCCATGTCTAGTTGATGAATGTGATGATTTTTAAATAAAAAATTCAGTAGCCATTTACTTTTCAATCTCACCCCCTAAACTAGTAGAGATAGTTTTGGTTGGCATTGAATATTCACCTGCCAGTACAGCTTAAAACTAAAGAGTTGCTGCTTTGAAGCATCGACTGAATATCAAGTTGACACAATATATTGATACCATAGCTTAGTAGCATAACGGTTCGGTTGGTTTATCTTAATTACAAGTATTGAGGCAGTATACTGTCGCTGTAACTAACATAAACCCATCATATATTTAGATAGTCATTCGGCTGATATGGTTGAAACGCATAAAACGAATGAATACGCTAAATAATCTAAACTAGACTAAGTAGTTTTTGTGGCTTATGGCTAGCATTTTTTATGGCTGATAAAGTCATTCTAAGCCGCTAATGATTAGCATTAATAGCCAGATTACATTTTGCTTTGTTGCATAGTTAGTTTATGTCGAATTGTTATCAACCATTGTCTAGCGATTAATTCAGTATATCAGCTTGGTGTCGTATCACGATGAGAACAACAAGAGGATATCATGGGCAATCACCACGATAAGTACAGCATCGATAATACAGACTACACCGTTGGACAAGACAATGTTCAAAAGTGGGGGTTTGACGTACATAACCCTGTATTTGGTGTAAGTGCAGGATTAATACTGGCGTTTTTAGTCGCCGTATTATTAGTTGATGCAAACACAGCTAAAACCACTTTAGACGGCATAAAGTGGGATATCATAGGTAACTTTGATGCCCTATTTATGTGGTCTGGTAATTTCTTTGTCCTATTTTGTTTGGTGCTCGTTTTATCGCCTTACGGTAAAATTCGTTTAGGTGGTGAAAACGCCAAACCAAGCTACACTCGGGCGTCTTGGCTGGCGATGCTATTTGCAGCAGGTATGGGTATTGGTCTGATGTTTTGGGGTGTAGCGGAGCCTGTCGCCTACTACACAGGCTGGTACAAAACACCGTTAAATGTTGCAGCAAACACTCCTGAGGCAGCAGAACTTGCGATGGGCGCGACCATGTACCATTGGGGTTTGCATCCTTGGGCCATTTACGCCGTCGTCGCGCTTTCTTTAGCATTCTTTGCCTACAATAAAGGCTTACCACTGTCGATCCGCTCAATCTTTTATCCTATTTTAGGGGACAGAGCTTGGGGTTGGCCAGGCCATATCATCGATATTCTCGCCGTTCTTGCTACCTTGTTTGGCCTTGCGACATCACTCGGTCTGGGCGCACAGCAAGCCGGTGCTGGGATCCAACATGTATTTGGCATAGAAGCAGGTCTCGGTCTAGAAATTGCCGTGATTGTGGGTGTTACTGCCCTTGCGATTATTTCGGTTGTTCGCGGTATTGATGGCGGTGTAAAGCTACTTAGTAACGTTAATATGTTAATTGCATTTGTGTTACTAGTATTCGTTGGCATTGCAGGTTTTGCGATTGCCATGGGTAATATTCCGACGACTTTAATGGCCTACGTTGAAAATATCATTCCACTGAGTAATCCGCATGGTCGTGAAGATGAAGCATGGTTCCAAGGTTGGACCGTATTTTATTGGGCATGGTGGATTTCTTGGTCACCGTTTGTCGGTATGTTTATCGCACGCGTTTCTGAGGGTCGCACCATCCGCGAGTTTATTACCGCAGTATTATTAATCCCGACATTGGTAACCGTGATCTGGATGTCAATCTACGGTGGCCTTGCTATCGATCAGGTAAAAAATGGCATTGGCGCTTTAGGTACTGATGGCTTGACTGAAGTACCACTTGCGATGTTCCAAATGTTTGAAAACCTACCTATGAGCGATTTACTCTCGTTCACGGCGATTGTACTTGTACTGGTTTTCTTCATTACCTCGTCGGACTCAGGTTCTTTGGTTATCGATAGTATTACCGCTGGAGGTAAAATAGATGCCCCAGTACCACAACGTATATTCTGGGCAAGTATTGAGGGTGCAATTGCGGCAGCGCTACTTTGGATCGGTGGTAAAGAAGCAATCGAAGCACTACAAGCGGGTGCTATTTCAACAGGTTTACCGTTTACTTTTGTACTACTACTGATGTGTGTAAGTTTAATCCTCGGGCTTCGAACTGAGCCTAAAAGTTAATCAACTTAACTTATGCAATTAAAAAATCGGAGCAATATTTGCTCCGATTTTTTTGTTATTTGGGTTTAGCTCCACCAGCGTTTCACTATGTCTGAAGGGTCTAAACAATATTGAGCTTGAGCTTGAAATAACTCCGCCGTTGCTAATGCGTCGGACAAGGCATGATGTGGCTGATAATAGGGAAGCCCATAGCGCTTTCTGCAGTCAGCTAAGCGTACCGAAGGAATAGGTTTACGTTTGAGCTTATCAAGCCAGCTTCTGGCGTTGTTTATCGCTGACTTTTCAATTTCCATCGTATCAATCACTGGAAACTCAATACCCTCACCCAATCTTGCTTTTAGCGCAGAATTGAAAAATGACTTCTCGACAAACTGATAGTGCACCACAATGACTTTACCATGCAACGAAGCAAACACCTCTTCAAGAATATCTTGCAGATCTGGCGCGCTTTCGACTTGTGAGTGTGTGATCCGGTGCAGTACCACAGACTCCTCAGCCAGCGGACTGGTTGGCTTCACTAACCAATGCTTGGCTTGAGCCAAGCGGATCCGTCGTAAGTCAAATGGCACTACGCCAACGCTCACAATGTCATCGATGTTTGGGTCGAGCCCTGTAGTTTCAAAATCAAGGGCAACAAACTCACACTGACTCAATTGCTGGTAAGGATCTACCACTCCTTGCTGATAAAATGCTTGAATTCTTGGGTCTTGCGACGTTTTTGCCAAATGCTGAAAGCGATTTGGCCATGACATAATCTCGCCTTGCATGTTACACCGCTACTTCATCATGGATTTGTTTTGATAGCGAAACTTTAAAAAGCTCTGTGCTTTGTCTAACACGCCAAAAGCTTCTTTAAGATTACGCTGTTCAAAATCAGAGAGTGTTTCTGGTGGCAAGCTGTTATCAGGCTTTTCGCCCTGCTCAATTTGCCATGCTTGGTGACGAATACGCATGATGGCGATGTATTCAAGCGCAGCTTGCAGATCTAGCACCTTGCCCTTTGGCAGTATATTTGCCTCATCAATATCTTCTAATCGCTCGAAGGAGTTTTGTTTTTTAGAGCCAACGCCAAGGGCATGCACTCGAACCAAATCTGAAAGCGGTGCTGTGCCACGGCGTTTAATGTTCATCGAACGCCTGTGCTCGCCGTCTTGCTCAAGGACAAAACCATTAAAAAATCCTAAAGGCGGTGTCCTTCTTAGCGCATTATGTGCCATCGCAGCCAAAAATTTTGGGGTATTTTTGGCCTTTTTACTGATAAAAGCGGTAAGTTTCTCAGCCCATTTTGTTTCACCCCATACGCCTTCCAGATCAAAGAAAATCGAACTATTAAGCAAAGCCTCAGGGCTTGGGTTTTCTATCCAGTCTTCAAATTGTGCTAACCATTGACTGTAAGTTAGACGCCAAGCAGGATTGCTGGCCATGATCCCACCATCGCAATATTTATAGCCGCAATTGGCTAGACCATCACACACAAACTTAGCCAACTTTTCGAAGTAAGCCCCATGCTCAGCGAGTTGATAACTGTCATCCAAGATCAGTGCATTATCCTGATCGGTCACAATTAATTGTTCGTCCCGAGCCATTGAACCAAGGGCAATAAAGCAGTAAGGGATTGGTGGCGGACCTAATTTTGCTTCCGCGAGTTCAAGTAACTTGTGTTTAAACGTTTTACCTATAATTGACATCGCAGAACCAATCATGTGTGAATTGGCGTCTTCATTCACCATACGAGTAAAAATTGCAGGAAGCTGCTTGGCGTAGCTACTCAAGTCTTCAACACTCTGCTGGTCCATTAGCCCTCTAACAAACAACAGGCTGCTTTGAGATTCATAGCGCAAAATATCGGATAGCGCGACCACTCCTATCGGTTTACGCTTATGAACAACGGGCAAATGATGCACATTGTCTCTTAGCATCAGCATCATGGCTTCGAAGACATAGGCATTGGAGTCAACGATAATAAGATCGGTCGACATAATCTCAGAGACTGGAGTTTGATAATTCAGCCCCTCTGCGACTACTTTTGTGCGAAGATCTCTGTCACTGATAAGGCCAACCACCTGACCATCATCTTCATCTGGATCTTCGACAACAGGTTTCTCGGGGTCATAGATAAGTAGTGATGACACATGCTCTTTTGCCATCACTTGAGCTGCCTGCTGTACCGTAGCGTTGCGTTCAACGTACACCACATCGCGTAGCAATAGTTTACGCACTTTGGCCGTGGTCAAATCATTGCTGTCGGCTTGCTCAGAAACCGTGATTTTTAGTCTAGCATTATCGTCAGCTTCAAAATAATCAGCAAACGCTTCATAAACGTCGCAATACTCATCAAAAATGCCAACGGGAATACAATACACCAGTGTATCTTCAAGGCTTTGAGCGCCAAAACGAACTTTACGATTCATCAATAACCCACGCTGGCCAAAGATCCCACCTGTGGAAATACGATTGTATAACTCACCTGAGCGCCGATAAAGCTCGACAGCACCAGATCGGATCACATACAGGTAAGTGATCTGCTCTCCATATTCCAAAATACCGCTGCCCTCTCGGTAGTAACCTACTTCGACTTGGCTTGCGAGTTTATGTAGTGCCTCTTGAGGCAAATCCGAAAACGGCGGGTAAGCTACTAAAAAATTGGCAATTTCCTGATGTTCAACTTCCATGGTTTTCCTTGATATAAAAAGGAATTTAACCCTATTGTGGGCAACGAGGGATAAATTTGCAATGAAAGTCGGTTTAACTAAGGCTGCAGCAATTGTTTTTTCCACTGCTCACCACTACGCTCATAAGACTCTCTAAGATGTAGCCGAGTCTCAGCAAAAGTGAGAAACTCTATGGAAATAGGGTTGATGCAATAGCCACCCCAATTTTCGGGTCTTGGAATTGGATTCGTGCTATATCTTAATTCCGCAATTCTTAATTTTTCAGTCAGATCACTTTGATCTCGCATAATTGCACTTTGGTTAAATGACGTTGTGGTTAGTTGAGCATCTCTAGAGCGCCCTTGCCAATATATATCCGCATCTCTATCTGAAATCTTCTTTGCTCTGCCAACAATACGGACCTGATACCCAACATGATCCCACCAAACTGTCATCGCGATGTTAGGAAGATTTTCTAAATGCTTGCCTTTCGCAGAATCGAAATATGAACAAAATACAAAGCCACTCTCATTAACCGCTTTCAAATCAACAAATCTACCTGTAGGAAACCCATTTTCATCAATTGTTGAGACACATACCGCATTGGGCTGATTTAATGGATTGTTTTTCAGAGCTTGCTGCCACCAAGATTCAAACTTTTCGAGTGGATTAATCATTATTATTATCCTGATTATTTTTCATCGGTTCCATAATGTCATTAATATCTACCACATTCCACGGCAAACCTTTTTGCCTGTAGATCCGCTTACCTTGCTTTGTATAATCACCAACATCATGCGGTAAGCGCTGACCAACTACAATACAACGTAATGTAACATCGCTATTGTTTACTAACTTATGAGGCTTACCACAGGCTCTGTATCCTATGAAATCGCCTTCACCAACACCAATTACCTCATCGCCAATGTACGCTTCAGCAGTGCCTTGCAATATATACACACATTCATCCTCGTGATAATGCATATGTGTTTCAGTCGAATCGAACCCCGGCTGGATTTCTATGATGTGAAAACCGAATCCTGTTATACCAGTTAAGTCTCCAAGTGATTTATTGAGCCTCTGCGCATTTGGGTTCAGAAAATGAACTCTTTTTTCCCCTTTTAATGCTTCGATTTCAGCTTTACTTACAATATATTTTTCCATTTCTTCAAACTCCTTATGTTGGGCTTAACCTAAAGGTATGTGTTTAAAGGATATTAGCTTAAATTACAGCAATTGAACTGCTTTCAATTACATCCATAATTTGACCTAGGTCACTTTAAAAACCAGCAAAACCGCCTCATACTAGTTATCTATAACTATTCGCAACAGGAACCGCACTCATGACTTATGAAGTCAATTTCGACGGCTTAGTAGGGCCAACACATAATTATGCCGGATTATCTTATGGTAATGTCGCGTCACTTTCTAACGCTACCAGTGTTTCTAATCCAAAAGAAGCGGCATTGCAAGGTCTTGAAAAGATGAAAGCAATGCATGATATCGGCCTAAAACAAGGGATATTTGCACCTCATGCACGCCCGAGTTTAGCTCCACTGCGCCGTGTTGGCTTTTCAGGCACCGATGCTCAAGTACTTGAAAAAGCATATAAACACGATCCTATATTGCTTCGAGCTTGTTACTCTGCCTCTGCAATGTGGACGGCAAATGCGGCGACTGTATCGCCTTCTATTGATTCCAGCGATGGCAAAGTACATTTCACAAGTGCCAATTTAAACTGCAAATTTCACCGTTCAATAGAGCCCGAAACCACCACAAATTTACTTCGTGCTATGTTCGCTAATGCGCAATATTTTGCACATCACCAGCATTTGCCTGAGCAGCCTTTTTATGGCGATGAAGGTGCTGCAAACCACACTCGTCTCGCCGATAGCCATGGCAGTAAAGGTCTACAATTATTTGTGTACGGTTCAAGTGGCTTTAACAGCGATATAAAAGGTCCTACTAAATATCCTGCTCGGCAAACATTAGAAGCAAGTCAAGCGATTGCAAGGCTACATCAATTAGATGATAAGCAAGCAATTTTTATCCAGCAAAATCCAAATGTGATTGATCAAGGCGTGTTCCATAATGACGTCATTGCGGTGGGCAATGAGAATGTGCTGTTTTGCCATGATCAAGCCTTTATTGATCAAACCTCCAGTCTAACTAAAATTAGACAAGCGTATATCGGCGAAAAGCCTTTGCATATTGTAGAAGTTCCGACGCATGCAGTGAGTGTTGAAGACGCAGTAAAAAGTTACCTATTTAATTCTCAATTGATCACCTTGCCATCAGGCGAGATGATGCTGGTTGCACCGGAGGAATGTGCGAAGAATGATAACGTTGCCGCATACATCGAATATATGCTCGGTGCAAAAAATCCGATTTCGCAAGTACGCTTTTTTGACTTACGCCAAAGTATGCAAAATGGTGGTGGACCTGCATGTTTGCGATTACGTGTAGCACTCAATGAAGCTGAGCTAAAAGCGGTAAATCCAGAAGTGATGATGAGCGAAGACAAATTTATTCAACTAAGCGCGTGGGTCAATAAACATTATCGCGATAAAGTCACGGAGCAGGATTTAGCTGATCCGAGCCTTTTGCAAGAGTCCTATGCTGCACTAGATGAACTCACCCAACTACTCAATCTTGGTAGCGTTTACGACTTCCAACGCGCCTAATTTCAAGTTTTGCTTGTCAAACTGCAATTAATCTGAGGTTTTAAGGGAGTGATTTCACTCCCTTACTTTTTAGCAAGTACATTAACCGCCCACGTCTCAAGCATACCGTCGCTATTTAGCGTTACTAAGGTGTCTGGGTTTGGGACATACATATCGACTA
Organism: Pseudoalteromonas sp. DY56-GL79; assembly: GCF_041414765.1. Lineage (NCBI taxonomy): Bacteria > Pseudomonadati > Pseudomonadota > Gammaproteobacteria > Alteromonadales > Pseudoalteromonadaceae > Pseudoalteromonas > Pseudoalteromonas sp. DY56-GL79. The sequence goes on from NZ_JANHZS010000004.1 coordinate 24,566, forward strand.
CCGTTGCTCCCTCACTTTCAGTATGAATAGACCAAGTGCCTAATTCTTCCCCGCTCTCATAGCGCCAGATGGAGAGGTGAGATTTTGACGATGATGTCGCGAGTAAGCCTGAGTCAGAAATAAATTTAGCCTTTCTAAACATCTTAAAACGGGCCATATACTTTAGCTCACTGAGCTGTTTTCCAGACTCAAAGTCTAGTACATGTTGCGCATTCAACCCATCTGAGACGAATAAGTGCTTGCCATCATGACTCACTGTTAAACTGGTAACACGATGACTAAATTGATGCTCATATAAAGGTTCTGGTGAGGCAAATTGCCAAAGGGCAACCAACCCATCTTGTGCGCCGGTAACAAAATAGTCGCCACTATTATCAAACGCCAAATGCTCTATCGGCCGAGTATGTGGCATAAAACGATTGTTTAACTTCGTGAATAGATCCGCCATATTGAGTGAGCCATCATCCATCGCAACAAGCAAACGCTGGTTGTTATGGGAAAGCGCTAAAGCAGAGATTGAAGCAAGTGGACTCACCCCTGCAAAAGGTACGTTCGTTATCAACTTTTGCTTTGGAACAGACCAAATTGAGATAAGGTTTTCACCTGCCACGATGAGCATTTCCTTATCATCTGACAATAAAACTTCTTTGACTGGTGTTTTTATTTTGTCTTTGGGTACTGAGAATATGACAGACTGATTGGCATTGTCATAAATATGGATTTCAGCATGACTGTCTAATGTTACGCTCCACTTTCCATCTTTAGAAAAGTGTCCAAGTATTATGCCATTTTGCGTCAACTGGCTTGTTACCCCTTTACTAATTTCAGGCTGCGATCCACACCCTACTAAAAATAAAGCGAACCAAGCTAGTGATATTAAACGAGACATCTTAAACCCTTAGCACATAATACATTTATTTCATTTACTGACTTTACATATCGGCCGTTAGCAGACAAACTTAACTTATTGTGAATAATTTTAGACTGCATATGATGTATTTTAGCATGACAAAGTCACTTATTAAGCAAACTTTCGTTGTCTTAGCCGCAATGATTTTACTCTCAGCGTGCGGCTCAGAGGATAATGTCAGTGGTGACAAGGACACTCCTGGATATGCCGCAACAATGTATTTTGACGCACTCTATAATCAAAAAGATTTAGACGCTGCAATGAAAATCGCCACTCCCCGTCACGTGCGTATCATGCGCTCTTACGGTACTGCGTCGCAATTCGCCAGAAATTTAGTGAATATGCAATACGATGAAGTCACCATAGAAGTTGATATGACCAATCAAAGTCTGCGCGAACAGTATGGCGACAGCGCAAAAATTAATTTAATTTTTACAGGTCAGCTCCACGGTGAGCAAGTAGACGACATGCGTAGTGTTAGTATGGTACGCAAAAAAGGCAAATGGTACGTAGACAAAGTACTACCAGACCCCTTTGCACGTTAACTCAAGAATAAGAAAGGAAAGCCCCGTTGTCGGGGCTTTTTTAACAAATTAGCCAATATCCTCTGTCACAACAAACTAGTTGGGCGCTTTTGCATCAACAGCAACAGCTTTTGCAACCAGCGTTTCAATACAAAAGATGGTTTCAGAACTCTTATCATCAATCACGTTGTCATCCATTGCGATACTGAGTTTTTCATTCAATGTTTTACCCACCAGTTTCACGCTATTTTGTTTACACCACTTGCGATATTTTGCCATTAGTGGAGCATGCGCCTTTTCCAGTAAATAAGCATGCTCAACCGTATCTATCGCAGAGTGTTTTACCACGGCGCACAGATGCGAGATACGTTCTCGGGTCGAGTTGTGATCAGAAACATTGCTACATACCTGCACCGCCAATTTATCGCTCGGCGCTTTGATCCAATTACCAACGGGAAACGCCAAACGTTTTAACAAAAATGCCAGAGGTGCTGCGGTAAAGTTATCGCAAAATGCATAAATAGCCTTACTTGCTTCGTTAAGACAGTGATCTAAGGCAAACTTTACCAGCGGTAAGTCCCCTTGTTGACGGCCATCATCTTCGTATTTTTTTAATACACACGAGGCGATGTAAAGAAAGCTCAGGACATCTCCCAATTTTGCAGAGAGCATTTCTCTACGTTTTAGTGAACCGCCTAGCTTTAACATAGCAATATCACTATACACTGAGAGCGCTTGGCTCAACCATGTTAGACGTCGGTAATACGCCGCCACATCACCACTCACTGGCGCACGTTCGAAACGTGCTAGTGTGAAGCCATTAAAAAACGCCTTGAGCCCATTCACAGAGGTATGCTGCAAGTGTTTGCAAAGCACTTCATCAAACTCTTTCAAAGCGATTAATTGATCTTCTTGCTGTACGATACTCATTTCTTTCAGTATGAAAGGATGGCAACGCGTCGCACCTTGACCAAAAATCATCAAGCTTCGAGTTAAGATATTGGCGCCCTCAACGGTAATAGAAATCGGCATGCCCATGTAATTGTGAGCAAGATAATTCATTTCCCCCATTTGAATGGCTTTACCGCCATGAATATCCATCGCATCATTTAATGCTACCCTTGCATGCTCTGTGAGGTGATACTTGGCAATCGCAGTGACTACCGAAGGACTTTGCTTTAAATCAATTGCCAACGCAGTGGTTTGTCTCACCGCTTCAATTAGATAGCTATAGCCGTAAATTCTGGCTAACGCGCTTTGCACTCCTTCAAAGGCAGAGATGGGTACACCAAATTGACGACGGACACCGGCATAAGCCGAAGTCGTTCTGGCACTTAATTGAGCGGTTCCCGCGCTCAGTGCTGGCAAAGATATCCCCCGCCCAGCACTTAAACACGACACCAGCATGCGCCACCCTTTGCCGATACCCGCTTGTTCGCCTATCACCCAAGCCATTGGAATAAAAACATCTTCACCACTGGTTGTACCATTCATAAAGGCTTGCCCCAGCGGGTTATGTCGATCTCCTGTTTTTACGCCTTCATGTGTAGTCGGAATAAGTGCACAAGTGATCCCAAGCTCTACTTTATTTGAAAGCAATTGATCCGGGTCGTAAACCTTAAACGCAAGTCCTAATACATCAGCGACGGGCGCCAGCGTGATGTATCGTTTTTGCCAAGTTACCGCAAGTCCAATTTGCTTTTCTCCCTCAAATTCTCGCTCACACACAATCGCAAAGTCTTGAATGCTACCAGCATCGGATCCTGCCTCTGGCGAGGTCAATGCAAAACAAGGTAGCGCCTCACCCGAGGCAAGCTTTGGCAGCCAAGTATTCTGCTGATCATTGGTGCCATAATGAAGCAGCAGCTCTGCAGGGCCTAAACTATTTGGCACCATCACGGTTACTGCAGTAGACAAACTACGGCTGGCTATTTTTGCAACGATGGTGGAGTTCGCCTGAGCACTGAACTCCCGACCTCCAAAAGCCTTTGGAATAATAAAAGCAAAAAAGCCCTTTTCTTTTAAAAATTGCCAAACGTCTTCAGGCAAGTCTTGAGCCTCAGATATTTTTTCTTCATCAAGCATTTTTAGCAGCGTATGTAATTCGTTATCTATAAATGCCTGTTCTTCATCGCTCAGCTTTGGCTTATCATTGCTCAACCACTTTCGCCAATTCGGCTTACCAGAAAACAACGCGCCATCCCACCAGATACTCCCTGCTTCCATCGCTTCTCGCTCGGTTTGGGAGAGTTCAGGTAATGACGTTTTGAAATAATTGAAGAGCGGTTTAGTGATCAACTTAACCCTGATATCACGGACACAAAATACCACCACAATTGCCAATATCACCAATAAAACTAAAGTCATATGCACTCCTTTTTGCAGGCTTCAAATACGGCCTTTTGATACAATTGACTGCCTTAATTATGGTTAATAATCACACTAACTCAACTTTTATCTACGCTCGCATCTCATTGTTTGTCCATCGCAAAATTGTCGTTTTAAAGTCGTCCTGCTATTATTCTTGCCACCACAGCAAAAAATGATGCTTTGCTGCGCATAAAAGCCGCGCTCAGTACGAATTAGTTGTTCATACAACTAATACTAATTGGATTAATTTACTTGCTGATTTTTAGCAATTAACCCAATTAGTGTAGCTGGCTATAGATACTAAAACGCCGTCTAGTGTTAAGTCGGCTCGTGTATTAATTAAAACAACAAGTGAACCCTATGAAACCAAGATTTAAGTTAAGTGTTGGCGCACTCATCGTTGCCAGTACTTTTGCACTTTCTGCCTGCAAATCCACTGAAACTACAAATAAAGCATTATCAGAAGCCGATGCAGTTGCATTTTTAGATAAGGCGTCAGAGCAGCTGGTTGACCTTAACTTCCGCTCTAGCCGCTCAGCTTGGATTTATGCGAACTTTATTACTCACGACACAGCTTCACTTGCTGCAGACGTGAATGAGGAATACACCGCTGCGCTCGTGGAGCTTGCTAACCAAGCAGCACAATTTGATGGCTTGGCGTTAAGCGAAGATACCCGACGTAAGCTTGATAAATTGAAGCTAAACCTGACATTACCTGCACCAAAAGATGCTGACAAAACAGCGGAACTTGCAAAGCTCACTGCAGAGCTTGATGGTATGTACGGCAAGGGCAAATACTGTAAAGATGATGGCACTTGCCTAAGCCTTGGTGAAATGACGGCTAAGATGGCAAATAGTCGCGACTATGAAGAGCTTTTAGACATCTGGCAAGGTTGGCGTGAAGTGTCAAAGCCGATGCGTCCACTCTATGAAAAGCAAGTTGTACTTACCAACGAAGGTGCTAATGAGCTTGGCTACGCAGACACAGGCGCAATGTGGCGCAGTAAATACGACATGCCAGCGGACGACTTTGCAAAAGAACTTGACCGTACCTGGAACCAAGTAAAGCCGCTATACGATTCGCTTCACTGTCATGTTAGAGCTAAGCTTGGCGAGAAATACGGCGAAGATAAAGTGCCTCAAGACCAGCCTATTCCTGCACACTTGCTTGGCAATATGTGGGCACAAAGCTGGGGCAATATCTATGACTTAGTCGCACCAGAAAACGCAGATCCGGGTTATGATGTAACGGCGCTACTGGCTAAACACAATTACGACGAAATCAAAATGGTAAAAGGTGCAGAAAAGTTCTTCACCTCTATGGGTTTTGCTCCATTACCTGAGACTTTCTACGAACGTTCTTTATTTATTAAACCACAAGATCGCGACGTACAATGTCATGCATCAGCTTGGAATTTAGATGCCAAAGACGACCTACGCATCAAAATGTGTATCCAACGCACAGGTGAAGAATTCTCAGTTATCCACCATGAACTAGGCCATAACTTCTATCAACGCGCTTACAATCAGCAGCCTGTGTATTACCAAGAAAGTGCCAACGATGGCTTCCATGAAGCTATCGGCGACACCATCGCGCTATCTGTAACACCTGGCTACTTAAAGCAAATTGGTTTGTTAGATAACGTACCGGATGAGTCAAAAGATATCGGTCTATTGATGAAGATGGCACTCGATAAAGTTGCATTTATTCCATTTGGTCTACTTGTCGACCAATGGCGTTGGAAAGTATTCTCTGGTGAGATTTCTCCAGCAGAGTACAACCAAGCGTGGTGGGAATTAAGAGAAAAATATCAAGGTGTTAAAGCACCAATTTCACGTACTGAAAATGACTTTGACCCAGGTGCAAAATACCACGTACCTGGTAATGTCCCTTACACTCGTTACTTCTTAGCGCATATTTTGCAGTTCCAATTCCACAAATCACTTTGTGAAATTGCTGGCAGCAAAGAAGCCATTCACCGCTGTTCTGTTTACAACTCGAAAGCAGCTGGTGAGCGTTTAAATGCCATGCTTGAAATGGGCAGCAGCAAACCTTGGCAACAAGCACTTAAAACGCTAACAGGTAAAGATGAAATGGATGCAACAGCAGTACTTGACTACTTTGCACCATTGCAAAAATACCTAGATGAGCAAAATAAAGGCCGTAATTGTGGCTGGTAATTGCTAGCAAATTTAGACTAATAAACGGGCACACTCAATCGTGCCCGTTTTTTATTGGTTTAATTTTGTTACAGTTCAGCAACTTCCTTTTTTAGCGCCAATCATATACGCTCAGATCAAAGTCAGCCTACCGCTCTAGTAGTGAAAGTCTGTGTTGTCACTTGCAAGGATCCTTATGAATATAAAAAGAATTGGCCTAATTGCCATCTTTGAATTGCAACGCTTGTTTGCAACGAAACGCGGATGGATAGCCATCGCCGCATTTGTTTTAGTTTGGTATGCCATTTTGCGCTACGCCATTGCGGAAGCGGTATCCATTGTCAGCGACCCCAACTTCAAAAATATGATCCAGAGTTTTTCTGGCGTCGTTGGTATGCATCGTATTGCCCAATGGCCTGAAATGGAGCTTGCACTGTACTTAGTTTGGTCAATCTTTTTATTTCCTCTTTTTGTGATCTTTTCAAGCGCAGATCAAACTGTAGAAGATAGAACCCGCGGCACACTCAGATTTCTAACCCTGCGCACATCTCGCGCGGAAATTGTTGTTGGTCGCTTTGTTGGACAGGTATTCAATACGTTGCTGCTCATAGCGATTTCTGCTGTAGGCGCTTGGATATTAATGGTGGTGCGCGACCCAAGCTTATGGCTCACAGGGCTTACTCGGGCGACATTAATTGTCCTAGAGCTAACGCTTATTACTGCGCCATTTATTGCCCTGATGTCTGTGGCTAATCACTTTGCTAACTCTAGTAAAATGAGCATGATTTACGCGATTTTGACCTACTTAACGCTCGCCACTTTAGTCGCTTTTGCACTTGAGTACAGCGCTTACGCCGAGCACCTTTTTTATCTTTTTCCTGGGTTCCAAGGCTCAGAAACCATTGCACAGAATATCAACCTCACTCGCTTTGCCACACCGGTGCTGCATAGCTTCGTATTGATTGCAATTAGCTGTGAACTATTAAGAAGGCGCGCGCTATGACTAGCATTATTGAAGTTAATAATTTAGTGAAAGAATATGGACGAAAGCGCGCACTAGATAACGTATCTTTCACCCTAAACGCAGGTTCACCTATTGCGCTTGTCGGCCCCAATGGTGCGGGTAAAACCACCCTTTTTAGCACACTTTGCGGGTATCTAAATGCAGATGCTGGCAATGTTCAGATTTTGGGCCATAAGCCTGGCAGCGCTGCACTTTTTGGCCGCCTTGCCGCACTTCCACAGGATGCTCAGCTTGATCCAAGGTTTTCTGTCAGTAATCAGCTACGTTTATACGGACAGCTTCAAGGTTTAGATGCGAAAGCGGCCGAGAGTGAAACGCACAGAGTGCTTGAGCTTGTCGACCTCAAAGACTGTTATCACGCTAAACCTCATGAGTTATCTCATGGCATGCGAAAACGTATCTGTATTGCCCAAACGCTACTTTCAAAGCCTGAAATTGTACTACTTGACGAAGCCACAGCTGGATTAGATCCCGTGAATGCTCGTGAGATCAGAAACCTAGTAAAAAGGCTTCAATCTGAAACGACTTTTATTTTGAGTTCACACGATTTAGTAGAACTCGATGATTTGTGCGATCAGGTATTACATTTACAGCATGGTAAATTAACCGCTGTTGACCGCATCCAAGAAGCGGAACTTGCCACGCTAACTGTAAAACTTAAAGAGTCTGGCACCAGTAGTCACATAGCGCTTTTGAGGACCTTACAAGGCGTTGAAGAGGTGACAGTAAATGCCAGTGGCGCCCTGCTTATTGAATATCGTAGCGGCCAACAGGTGGATATTGACGTACTCCGACTTTGCCGTGAACAGGGTTGGCGTTACAAGTCGTTAGTTAACGGTAAAACACTAGAAGATGAACTGTTCGGCTAGCACACTGTTAGTTTAGTTAACCCGTCTTAGCATGTGGATTGACACTTTTTGAAATTAAAGCGCCCGATGAACTTCATCGGGCGTTTTTAAGGGCCGAATGTGGTCTTCGTTGATTATAGATATCGGTGGATTTTTTGAGTCAAATCGCTGACACCCACCACTAATTTACACCTTCCTAAGATACCGCCTACGCTTTAATTCTGCACTCAAAGGATTGAGGAAAACAAACTATGGCTACTGCCCGTAAAAAACAAATCAGTTTAACTGACACCAAATACTATCACTGTATCTCCCGTTGCGTAAGGCGCGCCTTTCTGTGCGGTGAAGATAAACTTACTGGCAAATCATACGAGTACCGCCGTGATTGGGTTGAAGAAAAGCTCTTGATGTTGGGGGATGTGTTTTGTATTGATGTCTGTGCTTATGCCGTGATGAGTAATCACACTCATATTGTTTTATATGTTGATGATAAAAAGGCTAAGCGCCTATCGGATAAAGCAGTTGTGATACGGTGGCACAAGTTGTTTAAAGGTAATTGGATAAGCCGTAAATTTACTGAAGGTGAGCCACTCAATGAGTCGGAGCAATTGATGCTAGATGAGCTGGTTGATAAGTACAGGGGAAGACTAGCGGATATTAGTTGGTTTATGCGGGTACTTAATGAAGACATCGCCCGCCGAGCAAATATAGAAGATAACTGTACAGGCCGGTTTTGGGAAGGACGATTCAAATCCCAAGCATTACTGGACGAGGCAGCATTGGTTGCGTGTTTAGCATATGTAGACTTGAACCCCATTAGAGCCAAAATTGCTGCAACGCCTGAAACCTCAGACTACACCAGCATCAAAAAACGCATCGACTACGCTAAACAGGGCAAACAACCAAAAAGCCTACTACGCTTTGCTGGTAGCCCACGAAAACATATTCCAAAAGGTCTGCCTTTTGAGCTCAAATCCTATATTGAATTGGTTGAGCTCACGGGCAAATGCATTCGCGCCGACAAGCGAGGTCATATCTTTGAGTCACAACCCATACTCTCTCGATTAAATATAGAACCGGAAAACTGGATAAAACTTACTACGCAGTTTTCTCGGGTATTCCACGGTGCAGTTGGACGAGAGCGAACAATAACCGCTTACTGCGAAACACTTCAAAAACGACGACGGACGAACCTAACAAACTGCGAGCGCTTGTTGGCTTAGCAAAACTCACATTCTCAATTCTAGAATTTTCTTACTGCTGTATTTACAGCACGTTGTCGTGCGTGATAACCCAGTTTTGGTGTAGAGATACGCTTGAGTGCTAAAAAACAACCTATCGATGCACGTTTTTGTACCCAGTAATTGAAGTATTTTTATACTTTTTAACCTAAGTTTGTCCAGCGTTGATGCAAATAGTATTGGGTGTCATCGATTCGTTACCATACCAGGCATTGGCCTTATTCTAGCCATGACAATTTTGTATGAAATTGGTGATATTAACCGCTTTGAGTCTGTACAAACGTTCGCATCTTATTGTCGGCTCGTTAAGTGTAAAGCAGAATCTGCTGGCAAAACCTATGGCACCAGTGGCAATAAAATTGGTAATGGCCACTTAAAATGGGCATTCAGTGAAGCCGCAGTGCTTTATTTACGTGGCAACGACAAAGCTCGGAACTACTTAAACAAATTACAAAAGCGCATGAGTAAAGCCAAAGCACTCTCAGTGCTCGCCCATAAGCTCGGGCGCTGTGTTTATTTTATGTTGAAGAATAAAACGGTATTCGATGATGAACGTTTTTTAAAAAGTTAAGTCGCACAATGGGGTGAGCTATACACCTAACTAGATAAGCATGAACAACCATGTACTATTTGTGTTTTTGTCAGCAAAAGCTGAATTTTACAGGTAAGTGTTGTCGAAGTAATAAGCTATTTCGCCTTGATTAGACACCCCATTGGTGCGCATTAATTTAAGCAATGAGTTAAATCGTTTACACCTTAGCTGAGCCTTTAACTAACTGGACGAATGAGCCATCCCCTTGAGTAGCGCCAAATTAAGGTTAACCGATGAATGTCTAGTGGCCCTAAACGATGAGTTGTATCGACTGATTTAGGCAGCGATGAGATCGCATTAAGAGATCCTCAATATGTGTTTGCCGTAAACGATTTAACGGCTAACCGACATAGCGAAGTGAACAGATTTAAGAATTGCAGGTACAAATTAGCTGCTTAAAAGCAGCTAAAAAGAATCGTTATGCTTACTTGACCCGAGAAGGTTCATATGTGTTAGGTAACATTTACCACCTGACTATTCGATTGCCATAACCAAATAGATGCACCAATACAAAAACCTAAGAACAACGTTTGCAGCTGTAAAGGAAAGCTATCAGAAATTATGTTAAGCGTATAAAAAGCAAAAGAATTTATTGCAACATCGCTAAGCATTATTAACAATGTTAACGCTATACCAGCTCTACGATATTTAACTAACAAGAAAACAGCTACAAGATCTATGACCGCCAATGCTGTCCAATAAATATTAACCCATTGAGGGGCAAACTCATAGGGTAAAAAACCATATACAACATTATCAAAAATATGTGTTCCACCACCTATAAATAAACAGAAGCACAGAACCCACACCACTACTCTATCCATGAGACTTTATACCTAATCAGTTACCTAGACATAATGACTCCCACACGGTGTTAGCCTCCGCTTTTCGTGGGTTAGCTTAATTCAAAGCCAGAGCCATAATTAGTTTGTCAAATAACTAAACAGCAGAGGCTAACATGAATAAACATAGCACACTTTTTATCGCTCTTGATACACATAAAGAATTCAACGAAGTCGCCTATATTGAAGAACATAGAGGCGCAAACGCTGTTCACCTTGGCCGATTCTCCTCTTCCAAACTGGCCGTTCAAAAGCTCGTTCGCCAATTCGAATCTAAATACCCTGGCGCAACCCTTCACTTTGTTTATGAAGCGGGGCCATGTGGTTATTGGATTTACCGATTAATTACCAGTCTTGGCCACTTCTGTTACGTGGTCGCTCCTTCGCTTACTCCTAAAAAGCCTGGCGAGCGTATCAAAACTGATAAACGCGATGCACTTAAGCTCGTAAAACTCCTCAAATCTGAAGACCTAACACCCATTTATGTCCCTGAGCCGGAAGATGAAGCCATCAGAGATTTATCTCGTGCTCGAGAAGTCGCCATGAAAGACTTAAAAGATGCTAAATATCAATTAAAAGCGTTGCTGCTTCGCAATAATATTAACTACAAAGGCACCGCAAATTGGTCGCAGAAACATTTACGTTGGCTCACTGAGCTGATGCTTCCACATCCCGCACAGCACATTGTCTAACAAGAATTTCTGCAAACAATTACCGAGCGAATAAGCCGACTTGAACGACTAGATAATGAACTGACACATCACGTTCATCAGTGGCGTTATTACCCCGTAGTTAAAGCAATACAAGCTATGCGTGGTGTGCGCTTATTAGTCGCAACTGGCGTTGTCGCTGAGCTAGGAGACTTATCGCGCTTCGACCATCCCCGTAAATTAATGAGTTATCTTGGTCTTGTGCCCAGTGAACACTCAAGTGGTGGCAAATGCCATATTGGCGCAATCACAAAATGCGGAAATGGCCGAGCAAGGCGCCTCCTTGTCGAGGGCGCGCATACATATCGCTATGCAGCAAATATATCGACAGATATGCAAAAACGACAAGAAGGTTTGCCAAAGAACATTATTGATATTGCCTGGAAAGCACAGCTTAGGCTCTGCAAGCGTTATAAAAAGATGATAGCCAAAGGTAAACATTACAACCTTGTTGTCACTGCAATTGCCCGAGAAATGATTGCGTACATATGGGCAATCGCTAAAGAAGTGGTGCTTACGCCTGTGAATACAAAACTGAGATTGGCAAGAGTACCCGCATGAGAAACGAATTAGAGTTGATGCATGGGATCAAGCATCGGGTGTGGCACAACCACCGACGGCGTTAGGATGGCAATGCAGCTAACGCTGCATTGAACCACGAACATAGACTGAAGACAGGTGCCACGACGAACTAAGTAAGGTCTGCTCTGTTACTAGAAATAGTAATAACCAACGAATATCAGCAAAATAACCGACGACATTACTTGCTTCATCCTATGTATTAACTCGCTCTAATTCGAGTTGAAATAGTTATGGCTTAAAAAGTTAGGCGGGATCAGTACGTTTAACTTGACAGTGGGAGTCATACCAACGCCCGCCTAACAGGCGTAAAAGGCTTGGCTAAAATTAGGAACGAAGTGACGCAAGCCAAGCTTTTTGCGTCCTTTGTTGAGGCGTTTGTTAGGTGATTATTCCTCAAATTCTGCATGATACACAGGTAGAAATTTTTGTATTAACTCAGGTGTTGGAACTTGATTTAAGTAATTGTCAGCACAAAAGCAATGGCCGCACTCTCTCCAAACTAACAAATCACGAATTTTTGATTTTTTGCTTGTGACTGTTTTAAACGCTTTTCTTGATTCTCTGCGAAGGCTGACGTCATCATTAATTAACACCTTCGGGTTGTCCAGGATTATACTTTCTAAGTAGTTAAAAAGAATTGGTTTACCAGGCTTTTTGACTGTAAACATTTTTCTCTGTATTTCGTGGTTGCTCCATTCATCAGAAAGCTCTTCGACACTCTCAAAGTAATTATCTGACACATCAGAGTTTTTAGACCAATATATTGGGTTATCCTTTGTCACCCATATTTCAAATTCATCATCTAGCAATAGCTCTAGACTAAATTGAAATAGGACAGGGCCATAATGATTTTGTCGGCAGAAATGTTTGTGTAGATCGGTAGTATCCAAAAATATATCGTCAAAAACATCAAATAGCTTATCTATTTCATCTGAAGTTTGAGGTGTTTGATATAACCCTTTGTTTTCGATGTATTCTCGTGAAAGCAATCCATCTTCTTCAATAAAAGTAATTGATGTTGCAACTGTATTTGCGTGGTAAAGATTAGTTACACCTTTATCTTTCAATAATTCATACAGTTTTCGATTGTCTAATTTCATACAGATGCTTCCCTATCACCTAACAATTTAATAGTGCGCAAATCGCGCATTTTTCTACCACGCATTGGCGCATTTTTCTACCACGCATTGGCTCACTTTTCTGACTATTACGTTTGTATCAAACTTACTAACCTTTTGCTAGCTATAAAAATATTTGCTGGTTAATAAACTGATCTAAGGCAAAAAATGCGCAAATTGCTCATTTTCTTGAATATGGGAGAAATTTCACCATACTGTATATAAAAACAGTACTCAAAGATAGTCTTTATGAAAACACGTTCGCCATTTTTGAACTCAATTGCTGATTACATGTTAAGCCGCCATTACTCGCTTAGGACCATTGAAACTTATTTAAAATGGATAAATTCTTATATTCATTTTCATGATAAGCGTCACCCAGCTTCAATGGGAGATAATGAGGTAACAACTTACTTGGATCATATCGTGCTCAAAGGTAATGTAGCGCCTCGAACTCAAGCAACTGCATTAAATGCATTAGTCTTTCTATACAAACACATCATTAAGAATGAGCTTTCTCTAAACTTGAATTTCGTTCGCTCTAAAAAACAACCCAAATTACCCGTGGTGATGACGCCAGATGAAGTAAAACAACTGATGAGTCATCTGTCCAAACGGTATTACCTAATTGCAGGGTTAATGTACGGTAGTGGTTTGCGGGTTATGGAAGCTGTGCAACTCAGGACAAAGGACATTGATTTTGACTATAAATGTATTCAAGTATGGAACGGAAAAGGCAACAAGCATCGAATTGTTACATTGGCTGCCAAATCGCTGACACCCACCACTAATTTGCACCTTCCTAAGATACCGCCTACGCTTTAATTCTGCACTCAAAGGATTGAGGAAACCAAACTATGGCAACTGCCCGTAAAAGACAAATCAGTTTAACTGACACCAAATATTACCACTGTATCTCCCGTTGCGTAAGGCGCGCCTTTCTGTGCGGTGAAGATAAATTTACTGGCAAATCATACGAACACCGCCGTGATTGGGTTGAAGACAAGCTCCTAATGTTGGGGTCTGTGTTTTGTATTGATATCTGTGCTTATGCCGTGATGAGTAATCACACTCACATTGTTTTATATGTTGATGATAGAAAGGCTGAGCGCCTGTCGGATGAAGCGATTGTCATACGATGGCACAAGTTGTTTAAAGGTAATTGGATAAGCCAAAAATTTATTGAAGGTGAGGCTCTCAATGAATCGGAGCAATTGATGCTAGATGAGCTGATTGATAAGTACAGGGGAAGACTCGCAGATATTAGTTGGTTTATGCGGGTACTTAACGAAGACATCGCCCGCCGAGCAAATAAAGAAGATAATTGTACAGGCCGATTCTGGGAAGGACGGTTTAAATCCCAAGCATTACTGGATGAAGCTGCACTGGCTGCTTGTTTGGCATATGTAGACTTAAACCCAGTTAGAGCCAAAATCGCCGCAACGCCTGAAACCTCAGACTACACCAGCATCAAAAAACGCATCGACCACGCTAAGCTGGGAAAACAACCAAAAAGCCTACTACGCTTTGCTGGCAGCCCACGACAACATATGCCTAAAGGACTGCCTTTCGAGCTCAAATCCTATATCGAATTGGTTGAACTCACAGGCCAGTGCATTCGAGCCGACAAGCGAGGCTATATTAACGAAGCACAATCCATTCTTACTCGTTTAAATATCGAACCGGAGAATTGGATAAAACTCACCACGCAATTTTCACGGGTATTTCACGGCGCGGTTGGCCGAGAGCGAACAATAACCGCTTACTGCGAAACACTGCAAAAACGACGACGGGCAAACCTAACAAACTGCGAGCGCTTGTTGGCTTAGCAAAACTCACATTCTCAATTTTAGAATTTCTTACTTCCGTATTTACAGCGCTTTGTCGTGCGCGATAACCCAGTTTTAGTGTAGCGATACGCTTATCAGCCAAAGGTCACCCTATCTAAGAACGCTTTTTTGTCCATATTCTTTAAGTGTTTCCGCTCGTTTTAATCTCACTTTGCCAGCTTAGATACAAATAACAGTGGGTGTCATCAATGATTCGCTCATGATTTACTCTAAAGAAGTGGTGCTTACGCCTGTGAATACAAAACTGAGATTGGCAAGAGTACCCGCATGAGAAACGAATTAGAGTTGATGCATGGGATCAAGCATCGGGTGTGGCACAACCACCGACGGCGTTAGGATGGCAATGCAGCTAACGCTGCATTGAACCACGAACATAGACTGAAGACAGGTGCCACGACGAACTAAGTAAGGTCTGCTCTGTTACTAGAAATAGTAATAACCAACGAATATCAGCAAAATAACCGACGACATTACTTGCTTCATCCTATGTATTAACTCGCTCTAATTCGAGTTGAAATAGTTATGTCTTAAAAAGTTAGGCGGGATCAGTGCGTTTAACTTGACAGTGGGAGTCATACCAACGCTTTGCTAAGGGGAAATTGACTGTTGGCTAAACTTGCGCGAAGCGCCAAGCCAACTGTTAATTGTCCCAGTGAGTTTACGAACGAACTTTAGCAACTTGTTAAGCCTCATTTGCCAACAAGTTCTTTGATGCTTTTTACTACCAGATCGCGGTCTGCGATATGCAGGTGGTGTTTTTCTGATTCCGAATAGATAACGCGGCTATTAGTGGATAGATTTTTGAAGTAGCCTTCTGCTCCAGCGTATAAGGAATCCATGGTATTTGCTATTTCATCGGGAACAAAAGGCGGATCGTATCGTTTACCTGTTTGCTTTGAGCGTACAACTATTACTGGTTTGTTTCCGTAATTTGAGGCGTTAGCTAATATTTTATAGCTTTTCATATGGTCTACATTTTCAGGCACTCTTTCAAACATTGGATCATGAACACTTTGCTCAAATTTATAAAAACGCTCTAAATTTTCATTATCTGTTTTAAAGTTTTTAGGCCATCTAGTACCCATTGTATAAAAATATCCAAGTGGTGGTGGATCAATAAGTACAGCTCCCATGACTTCTTGTGGATAAAGGTTGTTGTATGCTGCGACTATATAAGAAGCATATGAACTACCAGCAAAATAATACGGTGCTTTGATATTAGCATTTTGAAGCAAATTTCTGAGCCTACTTGCTATATCATTAACAGTGAAAGGAATTACACCTTTTTCACTTTTACCCAATCCAGCTCTGTCATATAAACAAATACTAAAATCGTTTTTTAATCGTTTTATGTTTTCTAACCAAACACCATCTGAACCAGAACGCCCAAAACCCTGCTCAAGTATTAATTGTGGCTTGTCATTTTCGTAACACTCAAGATAAAGCTTAAATCCACCAACATCATATAATCCTGATTTTGTTGGCTTCATTTCTAGCTCTGTAGCCAGCGCACCAAAACTAATAAAAATTGAACATAACAATATAATTGATTTCATTTAGACTCCATTCTCTCGATGAGGTTTAACATTTTAGTATTTATGCGACACGCAGTTTGTGTTGCATAATCGCTTGTTGGACTGAGCTGCTACCCGCTCGATGTGTCAGAGTTGGTGTTGTTTATGCTATAGGAATATGCTTTTTGGAGGCTCTCACTTTCCTAGCTAGTGTAATCAGTTTAGCTAGTGTTATGTAAGCTTTCCCTGCATTGCTCAGCGCTTATTATGTATTCATTACACCTAAATTTGCCTTAATTAGCAATTATATTTTTTACACGCACAGAGGCCGCTAGCCTGAGCAATTAAGCAGGTTAACTAATTGATTTTGAGCAGCTATCGAGCTGCTAACTCGTTCGGTCTACTTTGGTCGTTGTCGCATCTAACTTGAATACGCCAATTAGCCGCAAGATACCTGCCTTACAATGCTGACAAGGCCAATACGGTATCAGTGTCACGTTTTCTTCTGTCTTTGGTCTCTTTGCTCTGCATGTGCATGATGCCTGCGACCTTATCAGCGCTAACTTTCGCTTGCGACATGCATTGGCTAAAAAACCGTAATGCCTAATACGCATAAATCCTTTCGGTAATTAATACACGCTGCAAATGACGCCGTATGAATTCGTCATTACTCAGTGTCATCACTTTATCGTAGTTATCATCTGCGTAATCTCGGTATGTGAAGCTCACCGGTTGGGTATTTGCTAATACTAAACGTGCTTTGTTATACACGCAGCATTAGAAATGGCTGTCCTTCTTTCTCTCTTTGCATCTACCTCCTCCCTTTACCCATCCCTATTTGTGATATCACTCGCTTGGCATTGTCGGCACACGCCATGTCACGCGGTTTGGCTTCTATGTCATTAAGGATGGAGTTTAATTGTCGTTTGTTGTCTGCAAGCTTTTTCTCCATCAGTTCAATATCAGCAAGTTTTTGACGTAAAGCGTTAAGTAACTGATCATGTTTCCAGTCACTTAGATCACTCGGAAGTAATTTACTCAACTCATCTAAACTAAAGCCTGCCTTTTGACCATTTGAAATTAAATGCAATACAGTTTCAGCTTCAGGGGGATAGGTCCTATAACCATTGGCAGCGCGCTTAACTAATTTAAGTAGGCCAATATCCTCATAGAATCGAATTTTCGACGTCGCTAAGCCTGTTCTTTTTGATAATTCACCAATTTTCATAAACTCGAGTTCCTACTGCACTCAGTCTGCTACCTTAAATGAAAAAGTCTGTGCTTATCCCATACAATAGCAGATAACAGAAATTAAGTATTGACCTTCAAGTTTACTTTAACCTTATGCTTGCATAAAACGGATACAAATTAAGGTAATTTTTATGCAGACAATACTTGGAGCAAACGGCCAAATTGGTAGTGAGCTCGCCCTAGCTTTAAAGAAAGACTTTACCGATAACATTCGTCTTGTCAGCCGAACACCAAAAAAGATAAACAACACGGACGAATTACTCAGCGCTAATTTACTTGACGGCAGTCAAACGCAAAAAGCAGTAGCAGGCTCTAAAATTGTTTACTTAACCGCAGGACTGCCGATTGACACAAACATGTGGGTTGAGCAATTTCCTATTATGATGCGAAATGTCATCGATGCGTGTGCAAAACATAATGCCAAATTAGTGTATTTTGATAACACTTATATGTATCCGCAAAGCAATGAACGTCTCACAGAAGAAACACCTTTTTTGCCATATGGCGAAAAAGGCAAAGTTAGAGGACTAATAGCGAATATGCTGCTCGATGCGATGAGTACAAGCCAAGTCAATGCGATGATTTGCCGCGCGCCTGAGTTTTATGGACCGGGTAAAACGCAAAGTATCACCAATACAACGGTTCTTGATAAGCTGAGAGCAGGAGATGCTGCGAAAGTATTTATCAGCGATAATACGTTACGTACCTTGATATACACGCCAGATGCTAGCAGAGCAATGGCGTTACTGGGCAATACCTCTGATGCGTATGGCCAGACATGGCATCTACCATGTGATGACAATCGACTCACTTACAAGCAAATCGTTAACTTAGCGAGCGAAATACTCGGCATTCAAGGCAAGTATTCAATATTAAAGAAATGGCAGCTATCACTGCTAAGCATTTTTAGCAAACCTATAAGAGAAACACGAGAACTGTTACCTCGATATGCAGTCGACAACATATTTGTATCAGATAAATTTAAACAGCGCTTTACGGAATTTGAAATTACCGCTTACCGAGATGGACTAACAACAACTCTCAAGGAATGACGACGTGATTTAATACCTAGATCATTAGGCGCTAAGTTAAGTGCTACAACTAACACACGCTTTGGCGAGGAACAAACACTTAAATTGCTAAACTTGGACTCTGTACGGGAAATTGCACCGCACAGAGTTGATGCTTTTTATCTCATCCCTTTAAGAATTTCGACAATTTCTAGGGTATTTTCGAGTACCCTGATGACTCTACCTTCAACGCTTATCGTTACCAAATCCCGATCTTTGTCGCGATAAATCACTTTACCATGGTCGTAGATATCTGGATCTAAGCGTTCTCCAACTTGGAGTTTTTTTGCCAACCTGGCGGAAGTGGCTTGCCCTGCTTCAGCTTTTTCTCAAGGCCCGGCGGTAACTTCTCCGGTTTAGCATTCGCCTGATTTAAACCTAAAGTCAGGCTAAAGGTAAGTAGAGAAAGTACAATAACTTTATTCATAACAACCTCTCTATTAGAGCGCGGCGTCATGCGTTTTGTGAACACAACGCCGTCTATAAAGTATTGTTAATAGTTTGAAATAAAGTTTATTGACATAAACTGAACAACAATCACTAATATTTAGATTGATTTAGTTTTGTTAACGCTTTAACGGAGAAACGTTCAATGACAAGCCCCAACTGAAGTCCAAACTTCTCAGCAACGCCTTTTTTAGCCTTATAAGCCACCTTATAGAGTTGGTGACTTTCATTTAGTGACATGAGTAAATCGTCACTAGTGGATATTTCATCGACTAGTTTAAGTTCTAACGCTTGTGTACCAAACCAATGTTCTCCAGTGGCCACTTTCTCAATATCAAGGTCAGTACGATTGTCAGAGACAAAGTGTTTGAACAGACCATGCGTTTCTTCGATCTCCTCTTTGAACTTTTCTCTGCCTTTATCCGTATTCTCACCAAACAGCGTGAGTGTACGCTTATACTCACCCGCGGTTACCATTTCAAAGTCAACGTTATTCTTTTTCAATAAACGATTGAAGTTGGGGATCTGCGCAATCACACCGATTGAACCAATAATTGCAAATGGTGCTGCAATAATCTTATCTGCAACACAGGCCATCATATATCCGCCACTTGCAGCAACCTTGTCCACACAGACCGTCAGTGGAATACCCGCTTGCTTGATGCGCGTAAGTTGCGATGCACCAAGTCCATAACCGTGAACAACCCCACCACCACTTTCTACAGACACAATAACCTGATCCTTTTCTTTATCTGCAATCGTTAAAATAGCGTTGATCTCTTCTCTTAAACCCGTGACTTCGTGCGCGTCCATACTTCCATTAAACTCCAGATAAAAAACGTTTTTCACTGCTTCCTTATCTTGATTTTTTTGCGCTTTTGATTGCGACTTATTTAGGGATCTTAGCGCCTTTTTATCAAGCGTTTGCTGTAAAAACTGTTGTTTAGATTGCGACAGACTGTCGGTTAAATCGGTAACTTCAATTTCACCCTTTTTCGATTTTGGTTTTGAGCTTGCTCCCACCATCAAAATAATGACTACTGCAATACCAAAGATAATGGTTACTGTCTTGGCTAGAAATAACCCATATTCAAACAAAAATGCCAAGTCGTTCTCCTCATTTAGCTCATAAAGGGGCCCATTTTTTCAATATAAAATGGACACAAAAAAGGCCGCTAGTTGCGGCCTTTTATAGTCTCGAAAAATGTCTTAGTTTGCAACAACATCCGGGTTAGATACTTGTAAAACCAAACCCTTTGACTTCAAAAAGCTTGCAACTTGTGTTTGCATTTCAATTGACGCCGCTGCGTGTCCCGCTGCTGTGCCACCGGCTTTTTCATCAAAACCTGTCGTCAAGATTGAACTATGGTGACCCTGAGAGAACTTCACTACATAACTTCCAGGTGTTCCGTCTTGACTCATTTGCGTTTCACTTGCAGGCATTAAGCCCATGAAACCAGCAAGTGGTAAGCTACCTGACAAGAAGCTACGTTCTGTTGTTGGAGGAATAACCAAGTCAGCTGTATTGCCATCAACACCACCCGTAACAACGCTCATATATACTGGCGTTTGTAGCGCTTTCACGGAAGCTGCATAGTTAAGTGGATCGGCACTACCTAATGCGGTCTGTGCTGCAAAACCAAACTGCGTCACCGTACCATCAATCAGTGCTAATGTCGCGGTGTCTCCAGCCGCTTCTAAATTCGCTCTAAACGTTCCATATGCACAAGAAACATATTTGCTTTGATCCGCAGCAAACGTACCACAGTCAGTAATTGCGCCTTCTTGCAGATAGGCATTAAACGCTTGCGACGCTAGGTTACCTGCAGAGCTTAACACGGAGCCTTGAACAAACGGGCCAAATGATTTTGACTCAATCAAGAAATTAGCAATGCCCGAGCCACCACTTGCAAGTGCTGCTGACTCAACTTTAAAGAAACCATCAATTGCTGGATTTAATGGCGCATTGGTTTGAGCAAGGAAGCTTGGGCCTACAACCGAACCCAGTGAGTGACCTAAGTAACTAACTTGCTGGGTATTAAAGTTAACTTGACCGCCAGATGCTAGATTGATGAAGTTTAAGCCTAAACGTAAACCCATTAAATCTGCTGCTGATTGCTTTAAGTTATCACGCGCAACCAACAACGATGTTAGATTCATGTAGGACAACACGCTGCCTGTCGAGGCATTGAAATCATCTGTGCCGTCACCATCGATATCTAAACCGCGAGCACCGTGCATTGGGTGATCAATCGCAACTGTGGCAAATCCAGCTTGTGTTAATGACAACGTCAAGCCAAGCATGTCTTCTTTTTTACTCGTGATACCATGTTGCAAGATAACAACAGGCCAGCCGCCCTCTGGGCGCTGAGACTCATCCGCAGGCATTGTGATTTGCACAGGAACATTAGCAAGCCACTGCTCTTTAGGGATTGGATTGTACTTAGTTAAGAACTTAGTACCGTCTAAGCCTAAATCTCTCAGCTTTCCACCCGAAAGTGTATTACAAGCGATATCATTTGGTTCTGTTGGCTCTGGTAAACCACCAGCTTGCGCCGCATATCCAGCGACAGCTACCGCGCTGTCGCAGCGTGCTTGCCAATAGGTATCAGCTAGCGCAGAGATATCTTTATTTTTTGGTTGTGATAAGTACTGAGGTAGTTGTATTTGACCTTGCAATAAACGCACGCTTCTAAAAGCAGGTAAAATAGCATCAGGCACTTTTCCTACAAGGGCATCTGCAACGGTGATCACCGGTTGTGCAG
Source organism: Pseudoalteromonas sp. DY56-GL79 (assembly GCF_041414765.1). Lineage (NCBI taxonomy): Bacteria > Pseudomonadati > Pseudomonadota > Gammaproteobacteria > Alteromonadales > Pseudoalteromonadaceae > Pseudoalteromonas > Pseudoalteromonas sp. DY56-GL79. Next base: position 46,384 of record NZ_JANHZS010000004.1, read on the forward strand.
GTACAGCGACAACAGGGTTAGCACCGCCCTGTAATTTTGCGGCTAACAATTGCTTAGTCGCCGCCAATGCATGACCTGTCGACTGTGTCGTCATTGCAGCAGTATATATAATCTCTTCTTTACTCACCGAACCCGCTGCACTTACCGCCCCTTCATAGCTACGAATCACAGCCTGTAGAGACTTCTGAGCATCAGTTACCAATGGCGCGTCTTGGCGCAACAACGTGTAAGTCGAAGAAGCATCTACACTTTGACCTTTTGAGTCTTTAAGACCTTTGGTCAAAACAGTAATATACGTAGTTTCAGGTTTGAATGGTTTAACTGGGATAATAACTAAACCGTTACCTGTGCTATTAGCCATGGTAACGAAATCGCCATCAGGGCCAAATTGTAATTCAGCAATTGGCTTACAAGCGATACCTGAAGGCACCTGAGCACAGTCTTCGTCGGTTTGTAATGGCCCACCCATTGCAACTTCAAAAATTCGTACAGAGCCCGGAGTCATAACGCTTTGCGCATCAAGCGTCAAACCATTCGGTGTCGTCATGTCGATAACGTAAGGCATTTGTGTCGACCAACCATCTAAGGCGCCAATCACAATGCTTGGGTTTGCGTAGCTTGCACGCGTTACCAGAGGGTTACCTTCACCATCTTTCACTCCTAACATTTCGTCAGGTAGATTTAAGGTACCGTCTTGAGTGCCGGATAAAAGGATATCGTTTGGAACTGAGATCACACCACCGGATGGATCAAATTTAACAGAAATCGTTGGAGAAACGGGTGTAGTATCATTTTTTACATCTTCTAACGTTTCACCGCCTCCACAGCCAGCGAGTGCTGCTGATACTGCGAGTGAGAGTAGCATTTTTTTCATTTTATAGGCTCCGACATAATCTTATTATTATTGTGATAATTCTCGTTAAATCTATGTAATAGCATTTTTAATAAGACATTAGACCAGTTAAACTTAACTCAAACTTTGTTATTTCGCCAGCCATATTTACAATAAATTCGCTAACTTGCTACTGCATTGTGATAAAATAGCCCAAACATCTTAATTGGAGTCCAGAATGCAGACTTATCAAGCTCCTGAAAACGCACTTGCAAATAAAACGATACTAGTAACAGGTGCTGGCGACGGCATCGGCCGTGTTGCGGCAATTAATTACGCCAAATATGGTGCAACGGTTATTTTATTAGGCAAAACCACCAGTAAACTAGAAGCCGTTTATGATGAAATTGTTAACGCCGGTTACCCACAGCCTGCAATTGTACCTTTAGATTTACGTGGTGCAACCAAACAACACTTCCGAGACTTGGCTGCCACCATCGAGCAGCAATTTGGGAAGCTTGATGGCTTGCTAAATAATGCGTCTATTTTAGGCTCTTTAGGTCCAATGGAACACTTTTGCGTTTCAACCTTTGAAAACATAATGAAGGTAAACGTAACAGCCCAAGCGGTGATCACTAAATCGCTATTCCCAGTAATGAGAAAAGCGCCTCACGCTTCTATAGTCTTTACTTCATCGGGTGTAGGACGCAAAGGTCGCGAGTTTTGGGGAGCATATGCAATTTCTAAATTCGCAACCGAAGGTATGATGCAAACTTGGGCCGAAGAAGTGGGTAAAACCAATATTCGTATTAACTGCATTAATCCTGGTGCGACAAGAACAAGTATGCGTGCATCAGCATTCCCAGGTGAAGATAAAGATAAACTAAAAACACCTGAAGAATTAATGCCAACATACTTGTACTTGATGTCTGATGACTCAATCGGAGTTAATGGCCAATCTTTAGATGCCCAAACCTACTAACTAGTACTTTAAAGGCTGCAGATCCACAATTGCAGCCTTCTTTATTATTTAATCTCTCGGCAAGGTTTCAAACGCCAGCACTTGCTCTAATTTTTCATCCCACTTTGCTTTGCTCGCGATAAATAGGTGTGCGGTTGGCGTAAGGCTCGGTGCATCATCTAAGCTACCGGCAGGTACCACTAAACCAACAGGCTGCTGGTTTGGTAATGCAGAACCACAACAAGCGCAAAAGGCTTTAACGTGCTTAGTATTCGGTAAAGTAAAGCGCGTTATCAACTTTTCGCCCGCGAGCCAAGTTAGCATTGCATTTTGAAAAAATAAATTCGCAGCATGTGCAGAGCCTGTGTCTTTTTGACAATATTCACAATGACATAGATAAAAGCCCTGCACGTTGCCCTCTACAAGATATTTAACCTGACCACACAGACAACTACCAGCAAACATCTCTTTCATTTGCATCTCCTTATCAAATACAAAAACACCAGCTCACTAGGCTGGTGTTTAATACCAATTAGTCTTAATACTTGATCAATTTGAAGGAGCAAACCTGACGCTAACTACGTTAAAAACTTCTCATTTAGAACAACTAAATAGCAAAATTTTTGCCTTGTTATCGACAAGATTTTCTCGCCTCAAAATAGCTCACTTACATAAGCTAATTGGTATAAAAAGCTTAAATTACTTTCTTCTTGGAGTTTTGACCCTTTGATTATGCTTTTTCACTGCTTTGCGGATCTTATTAATTTTCGCGCGCTTGTCTTTACGCTTTTCTGGCATGACCGACAACTTAGTTTGCTGCTCGGCTCTCATGCTTACCGATTTACGTAAGTAGTTAACATCTTCTAATTTTAATTCTTCCCATCCACCTTGTGGCAAGCGCTTGTTAAGCTCCAATTTTCCATAACGGATACGGATCAAACGCGACACTTCAACCTCTTGCGACTGCCAAAGACGCCTGACTTCACGATTACGCCCTTCGGTCAGTGTTACGTTGAACCATTTATTCAGACCTTCACCACCAAGTGGCTTAATCTTAAGGAATTTTGCAGGACCGTCTTCTAGCTCAACGCCTTTGGTTAATGTACGCAACGTTTGGTTTGTTACTTCACCAAATACGCGAGCAGAATATTCACGTTCGACTTCGTACTTCGGATGCATCAAGCGATTAGCTAGCTCACCATCATTGGTAAAGAGCAACAGGCCTGATGTATTGATATCTAATCGCCCAATTGCTATCCAACGGTCACCATCTAACTTTGGTAGCCTATCGAATACAGTACGGCGACCTTGAGGGTCGCGACGAGTACACAGCTCCCCTTCAGGCTTATGATACATTAGTACGCGACAGATGCGCTCTTCTTGCTGCTCTATTTTAACAACATGTCCATCTACACGGATCACCGAAGTCTCTTCTACTCGGTCTCCTAGCTTGGCAACTTTTCCATCTACACTTACGCGATTAGACTCAATATACTTTTCCATTTCGCGTCTTGAGCCAACGCCAGCTCTTGCCAATACTTTTTGTAGTTTTTCACTCATTCAGATGGTTCTCTCACAGAAGGATCGTTTAATAACTGTTCTATTTTCTCATTATGTTGTTCAGGTAATCGAGGTAATTCCCCAAGACCAGATAATGAGAAGTAATCTAAAAATTGTTTTGTCGTTGCATACAATGCAGGCTTACCCGGTACCTCTTTGTAACCCACCATTTTTATCCACTCGCGATCTATCAAGCTTTTGATAATATTAGAACTCACGGTGACCCCGCGCACTTGCTCTATTTCGCCTCGAGTGATTGGTTGTCGATAAGCAATCAATGCCAAAGTCTCAAGTGTAGCACGTGAGTATTTGGGTGCTTTTTCCTGCCACAGTTTACTTAGCCAAGGGCTCAAGTTCGGGCAAGCTTGAAAACGGTATCCAGTACCAACTTCAACCAGCCTTACACCGCGAGTTTGATAGTGATTTACCAGTGTTTCTAGTGCCTGATCAATACGCGGTGATGATACGCTGATATCTTCCAGCACAGTTTCTTTTAAGCGTTTTTTAGATAGCGGCTTATCTGAAACGAAAATCGCTGCTTCAACCAATTCAACCAGTTGTTCATCGCTAACGCGTCTTTTCATATTTTATGCTTGAAGATAAAAATGCGGAGTATAGCAGAGGCTGCAGTCATCCCCTAGCCTTTTAAATGCAGGTAAATCGACGCTGCTGTTGCTGACTGAATATAGTCAACTAATTGCTCCTTAATGAGTTCGAGCATGGCAATAAAAGTAACCACCACACCACTGCGCCCTTCGTCCAAGGTAAAGAATCGCGCAAATTCTACCGGCTTATTCTGTTCTCGTAGCAATTGCAATATAAAGCTCATACGCTCTCGAGTCGAAAGTGCTTCTGCAGATATATGATGGTGCTCAAAGGTCTTGGCTCGGGCCATCACTTCCGACAGCGCCAAAAGTAATTCCCTCAGTTCAATGTCTGGGAATTCTGGCTCAGTGTCGGTACTACTGTCTACCAACGCATGAGCGACAAAGATATCACGCTCAACACGAGGGATCTCATCTAAGTTCTCAGCAGCTTGCTTAAATTGCTCGTATTCCTGCAAGCGTCTCACCAGCTCAGCTCTGGGATCTTCCTCTTCCTCTAACTCTTCGTGTTTTGGTAGTAGCATTCTTGATTTTATTTGTGCCAGCAAGGCTGCCATCACTAAGTATTCACCCGCAAGTTCAAGCTGCATGTCCTTCATCATTTCAACATACTGAACATACTGCTGAGTAATACTAAAAATCGGTAATTCTAGAATATCTAATTTATGTCTTTTTATAAGATAAAGCAGTAAGTCCAACGGACCTTCAAAGGTCTCTAAGATAACTTCTAGGGCTTCGGGAGGAATATAAAGATCTTCCGGCTTTTCAATTACCGCTTCACCGTGTAAAAAAGCTAGCGGTAATTTCTGTTGGAGTGCTTCTGTCATCTCAACATGCGTTATTCAAAAGGCGACGTATCACCACAGCCACGACGCAAAATTTCAATGGTGTCTTCAGACATATCAATAACAGTGGTTGCTTGTTCAATTAAATAGCCACCATGGATGATCAAGTCTACGTGCTTCTCAAGACGCATGCGGATATCATCGGGGTCAGACTCAGTAAACTGCTCTCCTGGCAAAATCAAAGAGCATGACATCAAAGGTTCACCTAGTGCTTCCAACAACGCGCAAGTAATTGGGTTATCAGTCACACGGATCCCGATGGTTTTTTTCTTCTCATTGAGCAAACGACGAGGAACTTCTTTCGTCCCTTTAAAAATAAACGTGTACGGACCGGGCGTATTATTCTTAATCATCCTAAACATTTGATTATCGACACGGGCATAGGTCGAAAGCTCCGACAGATCGCGGCATAAAAGAGTGAAGTTATGGTGTTTTTCAATGCCGCGGATCCGCTCTATCCGCTCCTTAGCTTGCTTATTACCGAGGTTGCAACCAATGGCATAGCCGGAGTCGGTTGGAAACACCACCACGCCACCTTGCTCAATAATATCAGCCGCTTGGCGAATTAAACGCGTTTGCGGGTTATCTGGGTGAATATGAAAAAATTGACTCATAAGCTTATTCCTCTTTGCCTCCCCAATGACGCCAAACTCCTTGACAATCTTTAGGTAAATACAAGTTACGACCAAGGTCGACCCAAGGCATTGGGAAGTGGAAATCTGACCCTTGGCTTGCTAACAATTCAAACTCTTGACTTAGTCGCCCCAAAAATTGGCGCTCAGTAGGCGCTTGCTGCGGCTGTGCAACTTCCATTGCAGCTCCCCCAACCGCTTTAAATTCAGCAATTAACTTTCTCAACCACTTATTCGACATCTTATATCTGGCAGGATGCGCCAACACACTTACCCCACCCGCTGCATGAATAGCAGCAACGGCCGTTTGTATATTGCACCATTGACTTGGCACATACCCAGTCTTGCCCCGTGCTAAAAATTTATTGAAAACGCTTTGCACGTTTTTGGCCACGCCCCGCTCAACCAGCACTTGAGCAAAATGCGCTCTGGTGATCTGCGCAGTTTGGGCAAGTGCAAGGGCATCTTCGTAGACATGCTCATAGCCCTTTTTGGCTAAGCGATCGCCGATTTCTTTCGCTCTGGCTTCTCGCTTTTGCTGCTGTTCGTGCAGCAGCTTTGTTAATGCTTCATGCTCAGGGTCAAAATTTAATCCAACGATATGGATCTCAAAGCTTTCCCATTTTGTGGAAATTTCAACGCCATTAATAAGTTCTAAAGTCAGATTATTTTGGTTAATGTAGTCACGGGCAGGCTGGATCGCATCTATCGTGTCATGATCGGTAATTGCAAGAATATCAACGCCTTTTTCCGTTGCTCGCTCAAGCAATTCATCAACAGCTAAGCGGCCATCGGAAAAAGTAGTATGGCTGTGGAGGTCATATTTAATCAAAATGTATTAACTATCTCTATGAATTATCAACGTTTTGATTATATCACAAGTTAACTGATACGACCTTAGGTTATTTTCTGATATTTGCCCTTGACACTTGTAGCAAGAATAGGGTTTACTGTAGCTAATTTAGATTAAACAACGAAATATTCACAAATGAACAAACAAATTCAAAAAAACATTTGGTGGTGGCACTCGAACTAAGCGGGTGTGTTTCGTTATATCTACGATTTATCAACCCGCGCAATGTCGCGGGTTTTTTTATACTTTTTAGAGGCTTATATGAACAACAATATCACAGTAAACACAATTTGGTGGTGGTGGATGCCCTAGCGGGACGGTATTGTTGTGTCTGAACAATAACCCCCGCAGAGCTCAGCTTTCGGGGGTTTTTTATTTTCTAAACAGAATATCTAGAAATTAAGAGGAATGAGGTTTGATTTTTAGTCACATAACGACCACACCAGGTGAGGTCACCAGCATAAGACAAAGGCGCGATTATATTGCCAGCCCACTGTCTTTATACGCAGGTTTAAACAAAGTAAACTCGTTACTACTCGAATCAGCTGAAATAGAGTCTAAAGACAATGTGAAAAGTATCGTGCTTGTGGATAGTGCAATTCGATTCGAATGTAACGGCGCCCAAGTAATTGCCAAAGCCTTGTCTAACAATGGTGCTCAGTTGCTACCGTACCTTGCGCAAAAGGTCACAAATTGTGACGTGGTCCTCAATGATAATACCTTGACGCTCACGTACAACGCATTGGAAAGTGACATTGATGAGCATACAAAACTAAAAGCGGATAACGCCTTTAGTGCGCTCAGAACCTGTATAAATGAAATTAAACGTAACTCAGATACGCCGTTTTCCGTCTTTTTAGGTGGTGTATTCGCCTATGATATGGTGGCAAACTTTGAGCAACTTCCCGAAGTACCAGATGGGGACAACGACTGTCCCGACTATGTTTTCTATCTCGCTGAAACCTTAGTTGTGATCGATCATCAAGTACAAACCACTGAGCTCATTGGTAATGTTTTCAATGGCCCTGAGGTTCACGCCAATTGTTTTGAAGTAGGCAAACAGCTAGAAGAGCTAAACAGTCAGTGTGACCAAATCACCGAATTTCAGTTTGAGCCACAAAGTGGCGGCGCAGATGTCAAAGTCAATGTGAGTGACGACGAATATTGTCAACACGTTGAAAAGTTGAAAACCAACATTATCAACGGTGACATCTTTCAAGTCGTTCCCTCTCGCACTTTTTCACTTCCTTGCCATAACTCACTGGCCGCCTATAAACAGCTCAAACTACAAAACCCTAGTCCTTACATGTTTTATATGAAGGATGAACGCTTTGTGCTATTTGGCGCATCTCCAGAGTCGGCTCTCAAATATTGTGAGCAGAGTAACCAGGTTGAAGTCTATCCCATTGCAGGAACGAGACCACGAGGTAAGTTTGCTGATGGTAGTATCAACCCAGATTTAGATAGCCGCATTGAACTTGAGCTGCGCAACGATCAAAAAGAGCGTGCAGAGCACCTTATGCTGGTTGACCTTGCCCGTAATGATGTCGCGCGGATCAGTATTGCAGGTACTCGACACGCAAAAGAATTATTGAAAGTGGACCGCTACTCACAAGTCATGCATTTAGTATCACGCGTCGTTGGCCAATTAAAGCCGGATTTAGATGCGCTTCACGCCTATCAGGCTTGTATGAATATGGGCACTCTCGTCGGCGCACCAAAAGTTAAAGCCGCAGAACTTGTTCGCCATACAGAAAAGCAGCGTCGTGGCAGCTACGGCGGTGCGGTAGGTTATTTGATGGGCAATGGCGCGATGGACAGCTGCATCGTAATTCGCTCCGCGTTTGTAAAAGATAACGTTGCATACGTGCAAGCGGGTGCGGGTGTTGTGTTTGATTCAAATCCACAAAGCGAAGCAAATGAAACCAAAGCTAAAGCCATGGCAGTGATTAAAGCAGTACAGTCCACGTATGAAGGAGCAAACCATGACTAAGGTATACTTTTTAGATAATTTTGATTCTTTCAGTTATAACCTTGTGGATGAGCTTAGTTTGCTAGGACTCGACTTGGTCGTTTATCGTAACAATATCTCTGCCGAAACCATTTTCAATAAAATGTGTGCAGAGGTTGATCCCGTGATCTTAGTTTTATCACCTGGACCTGGCGCGCCATCGGAAGCAGGTTGTTTGCTCGCGTTAATTGAGCTATGTAAAGGTAAATTCCCCATGCTTGGGATTTGCCTCGGTCAACAAGCCCTAACCCAAAGTTATGGTGGTGAAGTTGGCAAAGCGGGTGAGACGGTACATGGAAAATCTTCTATTATTGAAGCGGATGAGCATCCGGTATTTGCCGGACTTGGGACGCAATTCCCCGTGGCGCGTTATCATTCTCTGATGGCAACAAGCGTTCCACCAGCACTACAAGTGATCGCGAGATATCAGGCCATTCCGATGGCTATCTATCACAGTGAGCACAAAGTGATTGGCTATCAATTTCACCCAGAGTCAATATTGACCCCCAATGGCGCTCAGCTATTACAACAAAGTATCGCATACCTTAGCGCTTAGGAGAGCACGATGGAAAAGTTACAACCTCTATTACAGCAACAAGATTTATCGTTCGACGCCGCCAAATCCTTGTTTAGCGATATTATGGCTGGACAACTGAGCGACATCGAACTTACAGCAGCGCTGCTTGCGCTAAAGTTTAAAGGTGAAACAGCAGCGGAAATAGCCGGAGCAGCTCAGGCTATGCGTGATCATGCCACCGCATTTGACAAGCAAGACCTACTCGCAGCAGACAGCTGTGGTACGGGTGGCGATGGCACAAATACCATCAACGTGAGTACCACCGCCGCCATTGTCGCCGCAGCATGTGGTATTAATATGGTCAAACACGGTAATCGCAGCGTGAGCAGTAAATCAGGTTCCGCTGATTTACTAAAAGCGCTTGGGATCAACATTGATATGACTCCCGCACTTGCAGAAAAGTGCTTAGCAGAGACCGGCTTTACCTTTTTGTTTGCACCGCATTACCACGCAGGTGTAAAACATGCTATGCCGGTTCGCACGCAACTAAAAACACGTACGATATTTAATATTCTGGGACCATTGGCAAACCCAGCCAAGCCTGAAGTGCAATTACTCGGCGTTTACGACCCTGCCCTTGTTTTACCCATGGCTGAAACGTTAAACCGCTTAGGTACGAAACGAGCGATGGTAGTTCACGGTAGTGGCACAGATGAAATTGCCCTACACGGCGAAACGCTAGTCGCAGAAGTAAAGCATGGTGAAGTGACGCAATACACTGTTACCCCAAGCGATTTTGGACTAGAAAACTATTCACTTGAATCTATTGCTGGTGATACGCCAGAATATAACGCGAAAGCGAGCCTTGCGATTTTAAATGGTGAAGGCGAAGCAGCACACAATGCAGCGATTATTGCAAACGTTGCAGCCTTGTTGGTATTAACCGATAAGGCGTCAGATTTTAAAACCGCAAGCCAACAAGTACGCGAAGTGCTTGCAAGCAAGAAAGCCATGACAACCTTGGCCAACATTGTAGAGGTGAGTAATGGCTAATGTATTAGAAAAAATTGTTGCCGATAAAGTCGAAGAATTAAAAGCGCGTAAGGCGCAGCGTCCGCTAAGTGACTTTATCGACGAAGTAACCCCCACCACGCTTAACTTCACCGCTGCGTTGGCGCAAGCTGGGACCCAATTTATTTTAGAGTGCAAAAAGGCGTCGCCCTCAAAAGGCCTTATTCGCTCACATTTTGATTTGACTGAAATTACCAGTGTTTATCGTAAGTACGCGACATGTATTAGCGTGCTAACCGACGAAAAATACTTTCAAGGCAGTTATGAATACCTTGCCACGGTGAGAAAGCTGGTTGACCAGCCTCTGATCTGTAAAGACTTCTTTATTGATGAATACCAAGTTTATCTCGCCCGCTTACACGGTGGCGATGCCATTCTTTTGATGTTGTCTGTATTAAATGACGAAGAATATTTGGCACTAGCGAGCGTGGCCAAATCACTTAATATGTCGATTTTAACGGAAGTAAGCAACGAAGAAGAAGTGACAAGAGCGCTTGCGTTAGATGCTGAGCTTATCGGTATTAACAATCGTGATCTCAGAGATTTATCAACGGATTTAGCAACTACAGAGAAACTAAGAACGTTAATCCCCGAAGACAAAGTCGTGATTTCAGAGTCTGGCATATACACACACCGCGATGTGAAACGCTTATCACCGATTTGTGACGGCTTTTTGGTCGGCAGTTCATTGATGGCTGAGCAAGACTTGGAACTTGCTTGCAGACGCTTGATTTTGGGCGAAAACAAAGTGTGTGGTCTTACTCGAAGCCAAGATGCGCAAGCAGCTTATGAAGCTGGAGCGGTATACGGCGGTCTTATCTTTTATCCAAAATCGCCTCGTTATGTCGACATTGATTGTGCGAAGGCCGTTGCTGATAGTGCGCCGCTCAAGTACGTTGGTGTGTTCGTTAACGCACCGCTTGAGCAAGTTGCAGAGTATGCGCAAATATTAAAACTGAGTGCAGTGCAATTACATGGCAATGAAGATGAGCTGTACATCGATACCCTGCGAAAACAACTTCCAGTTACATGTCAAATTTGGAAAGCACAGGGTGTGGACACAGCACTGCCAAGCCCCTTCGCTGGCGTAGACAAGCAATTGTACGATACCAAAACCGACACCGCATTTGGTGGCACGGGACAAGTGTTTGATTGGCAGCTATTAAATCGTAGTTCGAGCAATTATATGTTGGCTGGCGGCCTAAACCCCGACAATATTCACGGCGCCGTTAATATAGGTGCCGATGGTCTTGACCTAAATTCAGGCGTTGAGCAATCGCCTGGTAAAAAATGCGCTCAAAAAATCGCTAACGCGTTTACACAAATTCGAAAATATTGAGGTGGACATGAGTAATTCAGCTTATTTTGGTGACTTCGGAGGCATGTTTGTGCCCGAGTTACTCGTACCTGCGTTAAAGCAGTTAGAACAGGAATTTTATAAATCACAAAAAGACCCAGAATTTCAGCAGGAGTTTTATCAACTTTTGAATGAATTTGCGGGTCGCCCAACACCACTGACCAAGACACGCAACTTAGTTAAAAACCCTAAGGTCAAACTGTACTTAAAGCGTGAAGATTTACTTCACGGTGGTGCACACAAGACCAACCAAGTGTTAGGTCAAGCGCTCTTAACCAAACGTATGGGTAAAAAAGAAGTCATTGCTGAAACCGGCGCTGGACAACATGGTGTTGCAACCGCCCTAGCCTGCTCCTTACTCGGCTTAAAGTGCCGAGTATACATGGGGGCTAAAGATGTTGAGCGTCAGCAACCAAACGTATTTAGAATGCGTTTGATGGGTGCGGAAGTTATCCCAGTTACCGCCGGCTCCGGCACATTAAAAGACGCGGTAAATGAAGCATTACGTGACTGGTCTGCAAACTACAAAACGGCACATTATTTACTCGGCACGGCTGCAGGTCCTCACCCGTTCCCGACGATTGTCCGTGAGTTCCAAAAAATGATTGGTGAAGAGGCGAAACAACAAGTACTAAAAGCGGAAGGTCGTTTGCCTGATGCGGTTATCGCTTGTGTGGGCGGCGGCTCAAATGCTATTGGTATGTTCGCAGACTTTATTGACGAAAAAGACGTTAAATTAATCGGGGTGGAACCGGCTGGTAAAGGCCTAGATACCGATGAGCACGGCGCTGCACTATGTAAAGGAAGTAAAGGCATCTTGCACGGCGCCTATACCTATATCATGCAGAACAAAGATGGCCAAATTGAAGAATCTTACTCTGTGTCAGCGGGTCTTGACTACCCAGCGGTTGGTCCACAACACGCCTACCTTCATGAAACAGGCCGCGCGCAGTATGTTGGCATTACTGACACTGAAGCATTAAATGCCTTTCAAGCGCTTGCCAAACACGAAGGTATTATTCCAGCCTTAGAGTCGAGCCATGCTCTGGCATACGCATTAAAATATGCAGAAGCGCAAACTGAAGAAACGGTGATTGTTGTTAACTTAAGTGGTCGCGGAGACAAAGACTTAGCTCACGTCCACCAGGTACTATCTGAGCGAGGTGAACTATGAGACGTTATGACGCGATGTTCGCGCACTTAAATGAAAAAAGCCAAGGTGCATTCGTTCCTTTCGTAACGATTGGCGATCCCGATAAGGCACTCAGTATTGAGATCATCAAAAGCCTGATTGACGGTGGCGCTGATGCATTAGAGCTGGGTATTCCATTTTCCGATCCCATCGCCGATGGTCCGGTTATCCAAGCGGCTAACATCCGTGCATTAGAGCAAGATGTTAATACGCAAGACTGTCTTGAGATCATCGCTGAAATTCGTCGTTACAATAGCGATATTCCAATTGGCTTGTTGCTTTACTCAAACTTGATTTTTGCTCGGGGTATTGAGCAGTTTTATCAAGACGCCAAAACTGCGGGTGTGGATTCTATCTTAGTTGCTGATGTGCCACTGCACGAAGCCAAACCGTTTAGGCTCACTGCAATGGCAAATGACATCGCGCCAATTTTCATTGCCACACCGAATGCCTGCGATGATACGTTACGAGAATGCGCCACCCGAGGTCGTGGCTATACTTATTTACTTTCGCGCGCAGGCGTGACTGGCACAGAAACGTCGGCACAAATGCCGGCAACAGAGATGATCACCAAACTTATCGAGTATCATGCTGCGCCGCCACTGCTAGGGTTTGGTATTTCTGAACCGGAGCATGTAAAGCATGCGATTAGCTCAGGTGCGGCAGGTGCAATTAGTGGCTCGGCGGTGGTGAAAATCATCGAAAAACATTTGGATGATCCTAACACCATGTGCTTTGAGTTAAAAACCTTTGTTGAGCGAATGAAAGCTGCAACGCAGAAGTAATATTACTTTCAAGCCAGTGTTAGACACTGGCTTTTCTTAGCATTAACGCAAGTTATCTTTTAAGGCTTTAGCAGGCTTAAACAATACCTTGTTTTGTCCTTCAATGGTGATGGTCTCACCTGTTTGAGGATTACGTCCTTGCTTTGGGGGATGATAACTTAACGCGAATGTCCCAAGTCCATTAATTTGCATCTGATCGCCTTCTGACAAGCGCTTTTTAGTGGCCTGTAAAATGACATTTAACACCGCCTGTGAATCTTTCTTTGTTAATCCACTAATTTCCGCCATTTTTGTAACTAAATCGCTCTTATTCATGCAAATACCTCTGAACCATTGAATGAGCGCAGCAGGCTATGGGTTTCATCAAAGAAAGTCAATGTTGATGTTCTCGCCGTATCTTGGTAAAACCCTTACAACCAACTTTGTTAGGATAAAAAATGTCATTTTTAATTGAGTACTTACCGCTCATCTTATTTTTTGCGGTTTATAAGTTTGTCGATATTTTTTGGGCAACGGGAGTGCTAATCATCGCCTCTCTTATACAGGTCGCACACCAATACATCACTAAGCGCGAAGTCGCAAAACGTCATTGGGTATTCTTAGCGATTGCATTGATCCTTGGTGGGATGACGATTTTCTTCCATGATGAGCAGTTTATTAAATGGAAAGCCACGATTATTTATGCCATTTTAGGTGCGGCACTGCTCATATCCAGATACCTGTTTAATAAAAACTTGGTAAAAGGCGCACTCGAAGGCGTATTAAAGTCAGTTGCTGAAAAGGAAAAAAGCGAGATTGATATTGATTTACCAGCCAAAGACTGCGACCAATTAAATCTATTTTGGGCAGTATTACTTTTCTTCATCGCAGGCCTAAACCTTTACGTTGCGTACCACTTCTCTCTTGATTTTTGGGTGAACTTTAAAGTCTTTGGTTTAATTGGGATCACCTTCGTTGCACTCCTCTTTACCATGTTTAAAATTCAAAAATATTTACCTGAAGAGTAACCATTCAAGGTTCATCTGCAGCTGCTATAGTTAACGAGTGAGAGCTAACTATAGCGGCTTGTAGCCGCCAAATATTTTGGGGAACCAACCTTGAACGCAAGCCAATACCGGTGGTGTGAACTCGTATTTGTATTCTTTGTCCTGCCCATTGTCGCTTATCAATTCCGTGATCACCTCAACAATTGGCTTTTTCCAGCACTGATCATTTTAATGGCAGTCTGTACCCATTTACTACTAACCGACCCCCATTTCAAACGATTTAGGTTAACCAGTTTGGGAGAGTTTTCGTCCGTCAAAAAACGTTTATTCACCACGTTTTTCGCAGGTGCGATGTTTTCAGCCATGCTCTATGGTTTAGTTAGTCAAGGAAATTGGTTTTCCCTGCCGCTCAATTCACCCAGCGATTGGTTATTATTATTAATTGCCTACCCTATTCTTTCCGTCTTACCACAAGAATTAATTTTTAGGAGCTACTTCTTTCATCGCTATAAAAGGATTTTACCGAATAAGAACAATCGAGTTTTGCTAAGTGCATTAGTGTTTGCGCTTGCGCACTGCGTCTACGACAACTGGATAGCCGTGGCGTTATCTTTTGTTGGCGGGCTACTATTTTCTTATACCTACGCACATAGTCGCTCGCTTGCGGTGTGTGTGTTAGAGCATAGCCTGTGGGGGCTGTGGATGTTTACAATAGGAATTGGGCAGTACTTAGATTCGGGCGTGAAATTTTAGTGGCTTAGTGGAGAATAAACATCGGCGCATTAATACGCCGATGTCATCGTAGCCATAACGAATGTCCTGCAGCTAGAAGCCAAAGATACTGAATGCAAAATACTTGGTTGCAACGGTATTAATAAAAATAGCCAACAGGATCACAGGGATGAATGTAGATAGAGAGAAATTAATATATTTTTCAGTAAAGCTACCTACGTACCCTTCTGAGCCTTGCGCTAATTCTTCATTCAAACCAGATTTTTTCCAGCGATAAGTAACGAATAGACACAACAGCAAACCATTCAACGGTAAAATAGTATCGTAAAACACGTCGTAAATTAGGTCAAAGAAGCTCTTCTGAGCATCGCCATAACTTACAAAACTTGTAAGCCAGTCCACCATTCCAAAAGACATAGTAGATAACACAGTCAAAATACCTGTGGTCAACGCTAAGATAATCAGTGCCTTTTTACGTGAAATACATTTTTCTTCCATCAACGTCGCGGTAGGCACCTCGACAATTGACACAAGCGACGTTATCGCGGCAAAGAAAACCAGCAAAAAGAAAGTACCTGCAACAATTGAAGCACCGACGTAACCAATGTCATCTTGTAAAGCCAATAACAATTTAGGTAAGTAATCGAAAATCATAGATACTGAAGAGTCCGATAACTTACTTGGATCTGTATTCGGATTAAAACTAAAGATAGCCGGAAGTACCATCAAACCTGCAATGAATGCCACTAATGAATCTGTAATAGCGACCATTTTAGAGCTACCGACAATGTCGTCTTTCTTAGAAATATAGGAAGCATAGGTGATCAATATACCCATACCTAAAGACAGTGAAAAGAACGCCTGTGATAACGCGCCATTTAGCACACTTGCATTCATCTTTTCGAAGTCAGGAACGATGTAATAGCGTACACCTGCCATCGCGTTATCAAGGGTTAGCACGTATGCGACAAGGCCAATCAACATGACAAATAACGCTGGCATGAGTAACTTAGCCGCTTTTTCAATCCCTTCTTTTACACCGCCAACCAAAATAAGGTTAACAATAACGCCCACAATCAACATGTAGATGAAAACATCGGTATCGTTGATAAAAGTACCAAAGTACTTCGGAGAGGCGAGTACATCTAAGTTACCTAAAGCTGTTTGCGCTAAAAAGCCAAAAATCCAAACGGTAATAACCATATAGAAGACGGCAATCATAAACGGCGTGAGTACAGCCAAGAATCCAGCTATTGACCACTTTTTATCATGATTAGATAGTAGCTTATATGCGCCAAACGGGTCTTTTTGGGCTTTCCTACCCATTGCCATTTCGGCCATCATGACAGGTAAACAGATAAACACTACAAATAGTGCATAGATTAGTAAAAATGCCCCACCACCATTTTTTGCGGCGGAAACAGGAAAGCCGACTAAGTTACCAATACCAACAGCAGAACCCGCAGCGGCAAGGATAAACCCTAATCGAGAGCTAAAATGCTCACGGTTTGCACTCATTGCAATCAACCTTATTATTATTTTCTACAAATATCCGAAGGACTCTACCAGTCAAGCTGAGTGTTTTTCAAGTTTAAATGTCTAATCACTGAAAAACTCTGTGTACATTTACTTTTGCACTGAGGGCGTTTTATCATAGTATTGATAAACGGCCCTGAAAAGCCGACAAAATACATAAAAATAACAATAATAACCTAGAAACCAATCTGGAACTAATACTTATGCTTTACATGATCTATTCAACCGACGCTGAAAATTCATTAGCAAAACGTCTTGCTACGCGCCCTGCTCACTTAGCGCGTTTAGAAGAATTAAAACAACAAGGTCGATTGTTTGCAGCAGGCCCGTTACCAGCTATTGACTCGGAAGATCCCGGTGAAGCGGGTTTTACGGGTTCTTTGGTTATTGCTGAGTTTGAAAACTTAGAAAGTGCGCAGCAATGGGCGAGCGTCGATCCCTATATTGATGCTGGTGTCTATACTGCTAGTATTGTAAAACCGTACAAGCGAGTTCTGCCATAAAAGTTTACTGAACGTTAAGTTCAGCAAAGGTTAATTACAAAAGCACTAAATTTGTTTGAGATTTATGAAGTTTAGACACTTAGTATCTATGAAACTGTGGAGCTTAAAATGCGATTGCAACTCACTCTCTTAGCGTTGATCTTGGCGTTCGCTTCGAGTGTAGCAGACGCCAATAGCCGCAATGATAAGAATGTAAAGACAATTACAAAAAAAGAAGCTGTGTCTCTGGCGCTTGATAAGTATGCTGGGAAGACGCTTAAGATTTCTGAAGAAAATCAGTTTTTTGTGGTAAGAATTCTCCAACCAGATGGTCGAATTGTTGACTTAAAAGTCAACAAGAAGACAGGTGAAGTAAATAAGGACTAAGGATGCGTATTTTAGTTATCGAAGACGATATTCAACTAGCAGAAAACCTGCGAAATGCATTAGAGAAAGAAAAATATAGCGTTGACTTGTGTCATGATGGTGAGTCTGGATTATTTCACCTTGAAGAATATCCGTTAGATATGGCAGTGATCGATCTCGGTTTGCCAAAACTTGACGGTATTGAAATTATCCGTAGAGCACGTGCTAACGGCGTTAAGATCCCTATTTTAATCTTAACGGCACGTGATCGCTGGCAAGACAAGGTAGAAGGCCTTGATGCTGGAGCTGATGACTACCTCACTAAACCGTTTCATGTTGAAGAACTGATTGCGCGCTGTAATGCACTGATTAGACGTAGCGCTGGACAAGCAAATCCAGAGATTTGTATTGGGCCAATCAAAATCCATACTCGCTCACAGCAAGTCTGGGTTAACGATAACGAGCTATCACTAACGGCCTATGAATATAAAGTTTTAGAATACTTAATGGTTAACCCACAAAAAGTTATTTCTAAATCTGAACTCACAGAGCACATATACGATCAGGACTTTGACTTAGACTCTAACGTTATTGAAGTGTTTGTCTTAAGACTGCGTAAAAAGCTAGACCCTGATGGCACTCTGAACCCTGTTGAAACCCTTAGAGGACGTGGATATAGGTTCAAAAATCAGTGGTAAACAGCTCTCAAATTTCGCTTAAAATAAGACAAGGATTTATCCTTGTCTTTGTGCTTATTATTGCCCTTCCCGCGCTGTTTTTCTCCGTGGGCAGGGCTTATTATTCTTCTTTAGTCGATGCGACTGAAAAAACATTGGAAGCCCACCTCTACTCACTTATCTCTGAAGTCGAATTTGTCTCTAACGGACTCGAAATGCCTCGCAGTATTCTTGCACCTGAGTTAAACAGACTGAATTCTGATACTTATGCTCTGGTCTATCAAGATAACTCCCTCGTTTGGTATTCCGAGTCGGCTGTAAATCTCTCAATTTCACCTGACTTTTCAGAAAACCAAGCTGGAGCATCTGAGTTTAAACGAGTTGAATATAATGGTGTACTGTTTTGGCAACTTAGCCTAACTGTTATTCTCGGAAATGCAGAGCAATCGCAGCAAGCCCGCTTTGTACTTTTAAAGAAAAATGATGCGCTGATGGAGTTAATGTCAGGGTTTAGAAACACCTTGGTCAACTGGATGCTGGTTATGGGTGTGGTGATAGCTGGATTGATGGCATTTGGGTTTGTATGGAACGCAAGGCCGTTACAGCGATTGGATAAAGAAATTAAAGAGATTGAGGCTGGCGAGCGCGATAAGATCACGGGTCTTTACCCCGTCGAGCTTCTAACAATCAAATCCGACTTAAACCTACTATTGGAATCTCAAAAGCGTCAAAAAGAGAGATATAGAGCGTCACTTAGCGACCTTGCACACGCGTTAAAAACGCCCCTTGCGGTGATTAAATCCAGTCCACTGGCAAAAGATGCAGACGCTCAGGAGCAACTAGACAGAATCAATGCGATGATCGAACATCAATTGAAACGTGCTGCAACGGGTGCATCCGATACATGGAAGAAACAAACATCAGTAAAACCCGTACTAGACTCAATACTCAACGCCATGACTAAAGTGTATCACGACAAGCACATTCAATTTTCCTCCGAATGTGGTGAGGAGGTTGCATTTCTTGGCGATAAAACGGACTTAATGGAAATTCTTGGTAATATTATAGATAACGCCTGTAAAGCATGTGGTTCCTTGGTCGATATAAAAGTAAGTGCACCTAAAAAGCGCCTACTAATCATAGAAGTAGAAGATGATGGCCCAGGCATTCCAGAGCATCGCCGCTCAGAGCTGCTGACCAGAGGTGCAAGACTAGACACCTATGAAGCTGGCCACGGCGTAGGAATGGCTATCGTATCTGATTTAGTTAAGTCGTATCATGGCTTGATGCAAATCGGTACTTCCCAACATGGTGGCGCAAAATTTACGATAGAGTTTAACCATGAAAAGAATAATTAGCAGTCTATTGGTATCGGGATTAACCTTTTTTGTAATTGCAGATGACGATGTCACACTACAAGACTGTACGAAGTATGAGTCAACGCATCCGGAAAAAGCAAAAAAATTCCTCATGTGCCTAGATGGCAATATCAACTTACTTGAACGTCATCGTCAAACCTGGATCACTAAGTTATTGCTTGATACTAAAAAGTATCAAGCGGACACGGGTAATACTCAGATCTTGCCAATTATGGAACGTGCCCTTCGCAATCAGGAGGAATATATGGAAGATAGCTGCCGGTGGCGATACTTACTAGATATGCCAAACGCGACGCGCTCAGCGACGGCTTATAAAAATTGCAAAATTGCATTTTTAAAAGCCCACATCATTGAGCTGAAAAGCAGTAAAGTATTGAAAGAAGATTTGAATCTCTAGCAGCATTTTTGATTAGATTATTAGGTGGCAAGCCTTAATAACCTAAGCTTCAGCTAATGACGAGTAAAACTCTTAGAGAAGGAGCTGTTTGTAGCTCCTTTTTATTTGCCTAATCTCAGTGTTGTTAAGATGTTTTATTATCGGGTTGTTCTGAACCGAGAAGGATTGCAAGCCACTTACCCTCTTCACTGGTTTCAAGAGCAATTTTCACAACCATGGTAAGTGGCACAGAAAGCAGCATTCCCACAGTTCCGAGTAACCACCCCCAAAAGATTAACGAGAGAAACACGACTAAAGTCGATAAACCTAATCCTCGACCCATAAACCTCGGCTCAATAATATTGCCCATTAAGGTATTAATACAAATGTAACCCACAGCAACAATGCCGCTCACCAATGGTCCTTGTGTCACTAAGGCCAGTAAAACAGGCGGAACAGCTGCAATGATTGAACCTATGTTTGGAATATAGTTAAGCAAAAATGCAACTACGCCCCAAAGCACGAAGTAATCAACACCTAACGCCCATAAAAAAACGGCCGCCACGACACCTGTCGCCAATGACACCAGCGTTTTAATCGCCAAATAGCTATTGATAGAATCTAAAAATCTATCAATTTGCTGCATTTTCATCTCTGGATCGTCTAGGGCAAGATGCACTTTGTGGCCCAAGGAAGGCGCTTCAAAAAGCATGAAGACGACGATAAGCAAAATTAAAAAGCTATTTGCCATCACACCACCAAAGCCAGTTAACATATTGGTGGCCACATCGATTAGCTTATTTGGGTCTAGCATGCTAATAAGTTGTTGTTTATCCAATAAGATATTGTAGTTTGCGGCAGTACTGACCAACCAAACGAACTTTTCTTGTAAATCTTCTTTATAAGTTGGCAGCTGCTTGGAGAAATCATTGACTGATTGCCCAACAAGCCCACCAATACTTGCACCTATTAAAATCACAAGTGCGATAATCACCAGAATGGCCAGCCCTTTTGGTATTTTAAAGCGAGCCAAAAACTTGAGCATGGGATTACAGATAATCGCAATAAATGCAGCTAATATAAACGGCACGACAATCTCAGACGCAAGCTTGATACCACCTAACACTAAAAATAGCGAGGCCAAAACCACCAGCGTTTTGTTTATTCCAGTCAGTGAAGACACTGTTCACTCCTTTTGCTTTTTTACCATTCTAAAACAAACCACCTATAATGAAAATGAGTGATCTAACTCCTTGCTAAAACGTAGGTTTATTTGATTACAATAAAGAGTATTGAGAATGAATATATTTATAACAGGCGCAACAGGATTAATTGGTAAAAAGCTATGCCAATTTTTAGTACACAAACATAATCTGATTGTACTGACCCGTTCGCCTTCAAAAGCTGCAAACCTATTACCAAGTGGGGTTAGCTGCGTCACCGATACCGATGATGTCGACTTTAATGAGCTTGATGCGGTCATTAACCTTGCGGGTGAACCAATCGCCAGTGGCCGTTGGAGCAAAGAGAAAAAACAAGAGATCTACAGTAGTCGGATAAAAATCACTGAGCAAATCGTTGCGGCGATAAACACTGCGACGTCACCGCCCAAGGTGTTTATCTCAGGTAGTGCTATAGGTTTTTATGGACGCCAACCGGATAACTTAAGCATCACTGAAGATTTCAAGGATTACCATGATGAATTCTCCCATAGACTGTGCCGAGATTGGGAGGATACCGCCTTTAGAGCCGAGTCCAGCCAAACTAGAGTCTGCATATTAAGAACAGGTATCGTACTTTCAAAATCGGGAGGAGCTTTGGCAAAGATGTTACCGCCTTTTCGGTTTGGTGTGGGCGGTCCGATTGGTTCAGGAAGCCAAATGATGTCTTGGATCCATATCGACGATATGATTCAGGCGATACTGTATATCCTTAAACATGACGAGATCAGCGGCGTTATTAATGCTACAGCCCCTAACCCAGTATCAAATAAGCAATTTTCTCAAGCCTTAGCACGCGCTATCTCACGCCCTTGCCTATTTACCGTACCACCGTTTGTCCTCAAATTGGCATATGGTGAAATGTCAGAATTGCTATTGTACGGCCAATGCGTCGTACCCAAAAAACTTCTCGATGCAGGTTATCGATTCCGCCACGATCACATTGAAGGTGCCTTGAGCGCGCTTAACTTATAACTTTTGTGCAATACCTTCTTCTGGCGCTATATAGAGCTTTTCTCGCGTTAAGACTTTGTCCAGATAATGTTTGGTTTCATCATAAGGTAAACTTTTGTCTAGCGCCGCTAGTACGTTTTCTGGTGAGAGTGAATTAATGATCTTTGCCGCTTTTGTGATGGATCTCGAGTCATCAGCATTAAACACACGGGCAACATTGCCAGCACCCGTATTGTAAGCCGCAATGATGCAATACTTACGACTAAGTGGATTCTGTATTTTACTCAGGTAGCGTTTATCGAGAATATTCAGGTAAGCGGTCCCCGCTTCAATATTATTGTCCGTCACATATAAATAAGGCGCCGACATCGGTTCATCGCGATTGTACAACATACGATTCACATCAACACCCGCACTCGTCGGTACAATCTGCATCAAACCAAACGCAGGAATATGTGACTTTGCCATTGGGTTAAAGTGGCTTTCGGTATGCATAACCGCAAAAATTAAACTTGGCTCAATGTCAAAGCGCTTCGCTTGTGCATTCACTTGGCTAACATAACGTTCTGCTCGATGCTTGGAAAGTTCAGTCTGTTTGGGTAGCTTAAGCACGATTTCAGATACGACTGTTGCTTCACTTTTACCGGTATTACTTGCAGTTTCTAATAGCTTTTTAAGACGTTTTTGCTTTAACAGTTCAAGCTTTTTCTGTTGCGCTTGTTGTTGAGCCTCTGCTAATTTTGTATCTTCGCCGTCAATGATGGCCTCATCCGTCTGGCGTTCTATATAACGTTGCTGTTGTTCGAATTGGCTGTCTATTTGCTTTTTCGCTGCGATCAACGCTTTTGCACGAGCAGCGTTATCCACTTCACGTTTTGTTGTTTCACTTTGGTTTACCGCGAGCGTATCAGCATTAAATACATCAATTACTGCACGGTCTTTCGCGATAAATTCTTTATATAGGGCTTGAAGTTGAGCCTGCGATACCTTTTCATCTGCCGCATGCCTAATGCTTACGACCAGCTCATTGGCTTCAAAGTCGACAACCATTCTGGATGATAAATCATCACTGTAGGTGACAAATGCGGCTTGATCAGAAACAGTTATATCTCCCCACTGTTGGATCACGTTATCACGAAAGGCATCGTACTCTTCAAAATGCTCTTCGACATAATCAGCAAACTCACTTAATTGTTGGCGTTTATATTGCTCAAACTCGCTCAGCTCTTCATCACTAGGCTCGGAGGTTTGCCAACGTGACATTTTCTCTGACAGCTCTTCAAAAAGCTGGGCTTGACTCGCCACCGCACTTGGAATGGCACTTAACGCCATGACTAAAAATGAGTATACCGATTTGCGCATAGAGCGTTCCTTTCAAAAAATTAAAGCGTGAAACTCACGCTTTAATTAGTTAGCCTTGCAATTTCCTTCTCAAGATCTTTTTCCGCTTTGTAAGCTTTAAATTCTTGATATAAAAACTTTTCATCCTGAGGGTTTACACTGCGCTTACTTTCTTTGATCAAATCTTTGAAAAGTTCTTTAGTCTGATCAGGTGATAACGTCGTCAATGCACAGAAATAATCTTTACCAGAAATATCGATAACATCGGCCTTGACGATACGAGAGCCATTTAATGTTTGTTTAGTAAGTTGTTTGGATACAGAGCTAAAGGTTGCGCCTACCGTTGTATCATCGTTTGCATCTGTACGGTTCGCGAATGTCTTATCAAGGCCTTCGATGCGTGTTTCAATCTGTTGAGCAAGAGCAAGACGTGCATTTGCAACTGCCATTTTTTGATCGATTGAAATATTGCCCGAGTATTTCACACAATCTGCTGCCGCTATACCATCTTCGATTGTTGGATTGAGAACCCATTCTGGAATATTAACTCTTGGACTTGAAGCCGCATCGTCTTTACTTGAACTACAAGCCGATAGTATCCCTATAACGGCCACTGATATAAGTAGTTGTTTTGCTTTCATGTTGGGTTCCTTAATTGCCCTGATTACGGAATAAAATTTATCAAAAAAATCATTGATTAACAGTAATAAATTGTAAAAACGATTTTTAACAATTTAGCACTTTCAATTCAATTTTTTACTATTTAATTTATTGTTATATGATTGAACACAACAACACTGCCATTATAAGAACAAGTATGCAAGGAATGCGATTCCAAATTGATTTATATAACTTCATGATAAAACTCTTGATCTTTACGGGTTGCTTGATGCTGAGCGGCTGTAACTTGACCCCTAAAGCCAACAAGCAGGCCATAGAATACGCGGAGCAAGGAGATTTTATCTCAGCCCAACAGCGTATTGACTATGCCTATAAAAACTCATCTCGTGACGAGCTATTATATTATCTTGAATCCGGTATGTTAGCGCATTTACAACACCATTATGAATTAAGTAATCAACATCTTTCTCACGCCAAGGAAATCATTGAAGCCGCCTACACTGTCAGTATCAGCGACCAGCTTTTTTCCACTTTTACTGGTGCAAGTTACAAAAAATATACTGGCCGCGCTTTTCATAAACCCATGATCCATACATTAATGGCGCTTAATTATGTGTCGTTGGCAAACGCGTCGAAGGTAAACCGTGTTGCTTTGTATGACTCTGCACTGACAGAAATGCGCCAACTGGACTTATATCTCTCTCAATTACAGCAACAAACCGGAGGCTATGTAAGTCAACAAAAAGCTGGAAGTGATATTGAGCAAATTTTTAAAGCTATTTTTAATCAACCATTTATCAGCGGTGAACTTGAGTATAAAGACGATGCATTTGCACAGTATTTAAGTGGCGTTTTATATGAGCAACAAGGCGAGCTAGATAGTGCTCGGATCCAATATGAGCGAGCGGTGAGCGCATACAAAAATGGCTTTAGTAAACAATACAAACTAGGTCAATATGCAGGCCAACAAGCACAGCAAGATCTCAACAGAATGGTTGCAGACAAGGAAGAAAACTACTTCACATTAGTTCAAAGCTTAGGTGTATCACCGCAGCGCAAAGAGTTTAACCTTTATCTTAGACCTGATGAAGAGGCACAAGCGATAGTGATTACGCCGATTTATTGGGGGACAAAAGAAGAACGCCAAGCCCAGTTCGCATGGTTTAATTTAATGTTTGCTGATACCAGCTTGTTTGATCTCATTCAAAACTATGCAACAGGTGACTTTAGTGATGTTGTATTAGGCACTGTCACAAAACGCTTACCCCTTGGGGATAAATTATGGCAAAAAGCCGTAGACGAAGGGGTGATTGATGCACTCAAGTATGGCAGTAGAA
Source organism: Pseudoalteromonas sp. DY56-GL79 (assembly GCF_041414765.1). NCBI lineage: Bacteria > Pseudomonadati > Pseudomonadota > Gammaproteobacteria > Alteromonadales > Pseudoalteromonadaceae > Pseudoalteromonas > Pseudoalteromonas sp. DY56-GL79. The sequence continues at coordinate 71,612 of NZ_JANHZS010000004.1, forward strand.
TCTCGGTTACTTACTTACAACCTCATAAAAACGATATCCAACGTGTTGCGCTTTTCGCTAACGGACAAAAACTTACAGAATTACACCCCTTTTATTCGGTAAACTTACTCACACTGTATGACACGCTAGGTAATGCCAATATGGAAATTTACACCGCTATTTCTCGAGAAGTGTTAAAAGCAGTCACAGCAAGTAAAGCGATAAAGCAAGTTGGCATCCAGCAGAACTCGCTGTTGGCAGGGCTTGCTCAGCTAACATCATCTGTCACCAACGCCATTACAGCAGCGGCAGATACTAGACAATGGCAATCTTTACCAGGTGAAATTAGAGTGGCTCGAGTGAAATTACCCGAAAATACCACCCACCTGCAATTGCAAACCCAATTAAGGACTGGCAGAGTGATTAAACAGGATATACGGCTGAATCAAACAGCACCGTTGCTTAGCCACATTCGCACCTTCACCGGTGCAGCTGAACCAGAAAAACAAAATTATTTATCATCTTTAACTAACATGGACTGAATACATGAAGCCTAAATTTGCAGTTAAATTAGTTGTCCCAATGCTCATCGCGTCTAGCGCAGCGATGACGGGTTGCTCTTCAACAACCAAAGTGAGTCGCGTGGACACCAATGAAGAAATAGCGCTTTCAGATAAATGGAATGCCAAAGACTCTCAGTTAGTTGCTGAAGCAATGATAAGCGATATGCTCGGCTTCCCTTGGGTACGTGAACACCGTGCCAAAGAAGGCACTCGACCCGCTATCATTATTCAATCTGTTCGTAACAAGTCGCATCAGCATATTGCAGTTGACACTTTTTTGAATGACCTCAAGCGCGCCATATTGCGAAGCGGGCAAGCTGACTTCGTCGCAAACCGCTATGTACGAGATGAAATTCGTGAGGAAAGGCGAGACCAAGAGCTTAATTCAAGCCTCGAAACTCGTAATGAGATCGGCCAAGAGCAAGGTGCTGATTATGCACTATCCGGCACAATTAACTCATTTGTTGATGAACAAGGTGGAAGTCGAGTCACTTTCTACCAAGTAGATCTTCGATTAATAGACATGACGACTAACCGAGAGGTGTGGAATGGACAGAAGAAGATTCAAAAACTTCAAGAGCGCAGCGGGTATGGTTTCTAAACGTCTAGTATTACCTCTGTGTATTCTACTTAGTTTATCGGCCTGTCAGTCTACTAAGCAGGCTGTTGCAAAGGAAGAAAGCTTACCCACGTGGGCTACGCAGCAGCCGAGCTCCGATTATCTAGTGTATGGCGTTGGTTCAGCGAGTCATATTGTAGATAGGACGGAAGCCAAACTTGCTGCCCAAGAAGCAGCTAGATTGGCGATTGCCAAACAATTAAATGTGGAAATTGAAGGAACGACACAAGTTGCTCAAAGCCAGGCTAATGGCGATTTTTCGTATCGAGTGGATGAGATTTTATATTCTCGAGTCCCAAGCATACAATTACAGGGGATCAATATTGAGCAGGAGTTTTACTCCTCAGAGCAAAAAACGGCCTATGCCCTTGCCTCATTTAACAAGATTGAGTCAAGGATGCACGCTGAGCTTGATATTAGACAACTTGACGAAGAGATCAGTAACGCGACTATTTCGGCACTAACCAATTCAGAAAAACTAAAAGAAGCGATGGCAATTAAGCGACTAATCGCCAAAAGACGCAAAGCAAACGAATATCACAGGCAATTAGGTGGCGGCAGCATTGCCATACCAACCTCAGTGAGCAACAAAAACAAAATGCTGAATGATTTTATTCAGTCATTAACTTTTAGTATTTCATCAAAGTTTTGGGGACAGGAGTCTATCCGCAACCAGTTAGCCGAAAGCTTGACTAAGCAAGGTCTTACTGTTGTGGGTGAAAAACAAAGTGCAGACTTTCAAATTGACTTTCGCGTAGATTTCGAAGACGTAAAGAAAAACAGCACTTATTATGTTTTTGCCAACTCGAGTTTAACACTCATGGAAAACGATAAAGAAAAGGCGCATGTTTCTGCACAAATAAAAGCAGCGTCTAGTTTTGAAAACATGGCTAAGTCTAATGCTGAAGAAAAGTCAGCAAAGATGCTAAGCAAAAAGCTGACGATGTTAATCATTGATAGCAAAATCTAAAGTAAGGCCCTTTTTTATAGGGCCTTACTTATCTCTTCCTAAAATGACTTCACCACTTTAACGCTGCTATCTGCGGCTCCCGAAGACACAAACCCAATTAGGTTAGGGTTACTCGCAACGAGTTTAAGTACCTCAGCATCATCGGCGGCTTCTTTTGGCGGTGTCCCTTTTCCAGTAAATACTAATTTTGACCAATAAGCTTTAAGTTGACTTGATGACTTATTAAGTACCTTTTCATTAAACTCATCGGTTACCGTTGAGCCATCAGCCTGAGTTATCGGAAGTGCTTTAGAGCCATCGGAGAATGATTTTGATTTACCGATAAAAATTTGCTTAATTTCATTCTCATCAAGTGTAGAAGTATTGGCAGGGTTGACAATGACATCCACGGCTAGACAACTAAAAGCGCTGCAAAGTAGAGTAAGTAAAAATAATTTTTTCATGCTTCTCTCCTTAAAATACCATGTCGATGCCAATTGTAATGGCTTTACTATCACCCGCGACCGCTAAACCAACGGAGTTATCCTCCACCTCATCATACTGAATCTTGAAAGCAGCGGAGGAATGAAAATCCCAACGTACTCCAAACGAAGTCGTTTCATGGCTTTCGGCATCCTCGCCCTCGCCTTCAAAATCTGCGTAAGATACAAATGGCGTGATATTGTCAAAACGATAGCCCAATGTCAGCATCTTGGTATCTAGATTACCGTCCAAGTCCAACCGATTTAGCTCAGATAAAATAAAGAAATTTCCCCAGTCTGCATTTACTGCTAAACCATAAAACTTACCATCTCGCTCATCACTTCCCTCCCATAAGACAGGCTCTCCAGAACGATATCGCTGGTTGGTGTAGCGCATATGGGTTAAACGCACTTCAAGCCAGTCATTACTGGTTTGAATTACGCCGCCTAGTATGTCTTTCCAGATTTCTCTAGTTGGTTCTTGAAAGAAAAACTCGCTCAACAGCTTATTGTCATCATCGTCTTCTTTACCCGCGTAAATATTCCCGCTTAATGACCAATCGCCTATACTGCCGCTGTAGAGCATATTGACGCCATTATAATTAAAAATTTGCCAGGTGTAGTTGTCCGCGGGTGCACGCATCCAAATATAGGCGTAACCCACATCATAAAAGTCGGAATAATAGAATAGTGGTAAGCGTTTTTTACCTGCTTGGAAAGTCCAATTCTCATTAATCTCATAGGACAAATAAGCCCACTCAAACTTTGCATCAAAATCATCTGCGCCGCGCGCAACAATCTGACCAGTAACGCTTAAACCTTCGGTTAGATCAGCACTAAATTGAAGACCCATCAGTGTTTCAGGTTCAAATGAGATATCCTCGTCGTAAACACTGACGATAGGATAATCGGCGAGAAATATTGGATCGTTTATTCCAAATTGTGGAACACCACTTCCGCTCAACACCTTACCAGCATTGATACTTGCGAATCCGGAAAAGTTAACCTCTGCATGCCCTGAAAAACAGGCAAGGCAAAGGGTACAACCTAAAGCTAGTTTCATCTTCATTGTGATTCATCCCAATTGCTTGTTCTACAAGTACTACATTGCAAGTATAGTTAAATTTAAAAAAATGCTAGCAAAAGCAGCAAATTGATAAAAATATTTGCAGAAAAAGGGATGAAATAGGAACAAAAAGCAGCTTACGCTGCTTTTTAACAACTAAGATTCATCGTTATAATAACGTTCAATTTGGTCCTTCAAGTTAGGCGGTACACCTTTAATCGTAAGCGTATCAGTCGCAGCATCATAAATAACCCGCTCACCCAAATGCTTCCGTTCAAAGCCAACGCTTACTCCACCGCCAAGCCCAGAAAATTTCACCATACTTGTTACTGTCTTTTTATCGACAGGAAAGCTTTCTTCCAGCTCATAGCCCTGCTCTTTATAAAAGTCTTCAAACTTCACGTCTGCAGACTTCGAAAGCGTCTCGGACAGTGTATTAACATCTGCGTCCTCACCGCTTGAAACACAGTCGTTACAGTAATCAAAAATTTCCTTGCGGATGTCGTCTTTTTCAGACTTTTCAAATTGCTGTGTAGACAAATAATCCTCAACCGCGTGTAACATAGTTTGCGATTGCTGCTTTGGATCGATCCCCTCTTCACAACCAAGAAAATCTAAAAAGAAATCAGCAACTTTTCGACCCGCACGCCCCTTAATGAAGGAAATATAACGGTTTTCTTCTGCGGCCGTATCCCAAGCATCTAAATCGATTCTCGCAGCCAATTGCATACGTGAAATATCTAAGTGTTTTGCTGCGGATAAGTCTAAGTCTGAGGTAATTGTGTAATGTTCTTTAATATTAATCAGTGCAATCATAATAAAATTGCTGGCAACATACTGATAATGACAAAACACTAAATACCCAGTTTCATGAAATGCATATTTATTAAGCTCTTCTTTAAGCACATTGGTTGCTTCTTGGGTTAAATTCCAAAAGTTAAGCTCATTATTTCTATAACTCTGCATCGCAGACGCGACCACACTGCTTTTTTCGCCGCTAAAAGCACAGAACCCTTTACCCGGTTTGCCATTGTAGGCATGATGCAATTGTTCAATGAAAACATTAACTTTGTCATTGATTTGCATTTCATCGTCACGTAGATGTATTTCGGTATCTTCGTCTTGTTTGTCTACATAGTGAACAACTAGTTTTTTTACCTCAACGCTCATCTTTGTTTTTCACGCCTCTAATGTTAAAATGTAAAAATTATTGCTTTTATAAATTGAACCAACTGATGCCTATCCAATCAAAGTATTCCAATAAACAAGTAGAAGAAATTGTTGACCAATTAGTTAATGTATTAAGCTCGCAAAACGCACCAGTTGATCTCAGCTTAATGTGTTTGGGTAATTCTATCACGCACATTCTAAAAGAACATGTTCCAGAGAGTAAGAGACAATCTGTTGCCGAAAATTTTGCCAAAGCACTTACACAATCAGTAAAGTAACGGAATGAATCTTACACCGCACAGCCCTTTTTCATCAAAAGCAAGTCAATTACTCAGCTGGGGACACTGGTTTACCTTTGCTAACATTGGCTTGGTTTTATTGATTAGCTCAGTTTATTTGTTCGCCGACAAAGCACCAAGTACCTTTGTCGGTTGGTTTTATATGCTGATCACGTGGATAAGCCATACCAGCTTTATCACTTTTTGTGCGTTTGTATTAACTATCTTTCCGCTTAGTTTAATATTCCCATACCCGCGACATATTCGCGGCATGGCTGCAATTATTGCCTCGGTTGGTATTGTGGTATTAACTGTGGATGCCTTTGTTTACCTACAACTTGGCTACCATATCAACCCAGCTTCGCTTTCCGATATTTTCGTTTTATTGTGGGAAACCTTAGTCGGATCATCCCTAGTTAATCTCATCATTACCATTGCAATGCTTGGACTGGTGCTGACTTTTGAACTACTTGCAGGCAATTATGCTTGGCGTCATTTAGCCGAGCTAAAATCCTATAAATTCCCTCGCTATGCGACTGGCACCATTGTGACCTGCTTTGCGCTCAGTCACAGCCTGCATATTTGGGCTGATGCGAATGCCTTTTTCGATATCACTAAGCAAGATAATGTATTACCCCTCTCTTATCCTACAACCGCAAAGAGCTTACTCGCCAGACACGATTTACTTGATATCGAGCAGTATGAAGAAGCGCACTCACTAAGCATTGGTGATACGCATTCAAAATACAAAGCCCCTGTAATTTCGGCGGTATGCAAAGAAAAGAAAGATACCACAGAGCAACCTATCAACGTTTATGCTTACACAGATGAGGCGCTGTTCCAAAAAACAGCAACAGCCCTTCAGAGCAACGTTAAAAATAACGTGTTCCGAATAGATTCTGTTTTACGCGCAGGAAAAAGCAGCGATGCGCTATTCAGCCTGATTTACGGTCTACCGAGTTATTATAAAGAGTCTGTCCTGCTGCAGCAGCAAGTTCCGGTATGGTCAATTAATAATGACTTAATGAGTGTTAATACTAACGGCGAGTTCTCTTTTGTGCCTTCTCATCAAGCAAGTAAATTAACAATCATTGAAGTAAGTGACGAAATTGACATTGATAGCTCAAAGCCGTTCGTGGCAATTGATATTAGTGCACAGCAAGCGACGGTATTAACCAGTTCTGCGGTAACGAACATTGAGCTGTTTGCTCAGGCTTCTGGTCTTGTACAGCCCAATGACATCACCTACACCCTGTTAAGCTCTTATCTTGGCTGCGCCCCCCTTGCTCAACAAAGTATGCTGGCATCGAACATAAAAACTCGCTCTCATGCAGAAGGCGTTAACTTTACCCAAGGTGTCTTAGTTGCCTTCAAAAAAGACAAAATCACCTTAGTCAATCAAGATGGCAGCTTCAAGCAGATGTCAGCAAAGGAAGGCTTTGTGTTAAACGGTAGTCTAGATATTCCATTTTTAATACAAAGTATTAAGACATTAAAAAAATTCACAGCCCCTGAAGCACAATAACCTTGAACAAAGTGGGATGTCATCTATGGTTAAGTAGATATTAACTGTTACAGCAAGGATGCCATATGCAATTGTATCTAAAACTACTTGTACTTATTTTTGTCTCTACTCATTGTTTCGCCACAACAACGGTAAAATACTTCAAATGCACGACCGACAGAGGCATCGTTTTTAGCCAATTTCCCTGCTCGGCCAATGCGACCCAGCATACGATAACTACATCCGATCCTAAAGCCTCAGCTCCCTCAGAACAGCACTATAAAACGCTAAATAATTTGGAACGTAACCAAATTGCGAAAAGGACAAAGCGTGCGCTCAGAGCCAAACACCATGAAAAAGCCGTGCTCAATCGCAAAAGAGATACCGCGGTTAGAGAGCAACAAGATAAGTTAACTAAACTGATGAATGAAGACAGGCGTAAAAAGGTCGTCAGACAAGTTAAAAAGGAAATAAAGGCCATTAATAAGGCACATGCTAAAGCGATTAAAAGCCTAGAGAAAGAGATTTCAAAATTAGAAAAGCAACTCAAAGAATATGAGTGATATAGCCGCTCAATTGCATGGATTGCCTTTTTGAGAATCGCACTTTAGCCAATGAGCATTCGCTATAATTATGCAAATGCCTTGACTGGTATTACCAGATGACTTTTCGCACATTACCTTGTAAAGTGAAACCACTCCGCGTGGATAATTTATGAGGGATGTAGATGCAAGCACAGCAGTTAGCAGAGCGAATTTTATCAGGTTTCCAAAACCACTATCACGCATTTGTAAAAATTACCAAACTGGCACCCATCGCTTTTGCTGCTCAAAATTGGGGAGAGATAGAACGAATAAGTAAAGCGAGGATCAGCCAATACGATAGCAAAGTTGATGAAACCGCACAAAAGTTAATACAACTCTATGGCTCGACGCAACTGGATGAATCGCTATGGTATCAAGTAAAACAGGCTTACCTTGAGCGTCTTACCTTTCACCCTCAACCAGAGCTTGCTGAAACTTTCTATAATTCAGTTTTTTGTCGCCTCTTTCACCGCCGATATTACAATAGCGATTTCATTTTTGTTGAAACCCAGCTAGCTAACGCCACGTCACTCCCTGTAGAAGCTGAGTATCGAAGTTATTTCCCAGTCGTCAATGGCCTCAAGCCCACCATAAAAAGAATTATTGAACACATTGACTTTCATTGTGAATTTGAAGATTTAGATAGAGATATTCGACTACTCGTTAAGGCGTTTCTTAAACAAGCACCTAACACGCATCATCAAGCGCATTTAATGCGCTTCGATATCCTCAGCGCACCTTTCTATCGTAATAAAGGTGCCTATATTGTCGGCCGAGTGGTATCTAAATCTGGTGTACAGCCGTTTATCATTTCGGTATTACATGCACAAACTGGGGGCTTACTGATCGATGCGCTGCTTACCAATAGCTCACAAATGCGGGTGATTTTTGGTTTTGCGCGTGCTTACTTTTTAGTAGAGACCCATGCCCCATCTGCGCTAGTTAAGTTTTTAAATCAACTCATGCCAAATAAAACAAAAGCTGAACTTTATAACGCCATCGGCTTTCATAAGCAGGGGAAAACCGAATTTTATCGTGAGTTTTTACACCACTTAGCTAATTCCGAAGAACAATTTGAAGTCGCTCCAGGTACACCCGGTATGGTGATGATGGTATTCACTCTGCCAAGCTTTCCCTATGTTTTTAAAGTGATCCGTGACCAATTTCCAGAAAGTAAGCCATTTACAAAGACAACCGTTTTAGAGCGCTATCAACTGGTAAAACGCCACGATCGCGTAGGTAGAATGGCAGATACGATTGAATATTCCGATGTAGTGATCCCACTTGCACGTATTTCACCTGCCCTTTATCAGCTGTTGCTGGATTCTATCTCTCAAAGTATACGTATTGAGGGAGACAATATGGTGATAAAGCACTTGTATATTGAGCGCCGCATGACACCGCTCAACCTCTTTGTACAGCAAGCCGATGAAGAAACGTGCGAGCAAGTCATTAGAGATTATGGCTATGCGCTCAAAGAGATGCTCGCTGTAAACATTTTTCCAGGTGACATGCTGTTAAAAAACTTTGGCGTGAGTAAACACCATAGAGTTATCTTCTATGACTATGATGAGGTGCAATATCTCACGGAAATGAACTTTAGAGCGCTGCCAAAACAAGGGCTCGATAATATGTACGACTCTGGCGATATTTCCAGTGCACCGCAAGACGTCTTTCCTGAACAGTTGTGTACATTTGTTCTGACAAATCCTACACTAAAGGAAATGTTTCTGCGCCATCATGCTGATTTGGCTGAGGTGTTGTTTTGGCAGCAAGCACAACGAGATATTCGTGAGAAAGTCGTAAGACATATTTACCCTTATCCACATGATAATCGCTTTCTCCAAGATGCCAAAAAAGAAGAATAATATAAAGGAAAACTGAGTGAACATTAGTAAAATTGACCTTAACCTGCTGGTTTACCTCGATACCTTACTTCGAGAATGCAATGTAACACGCGCCGCAAATCAATTAAGTATTACCCAACCGGCAATGAGTAACGGTCTTAAGCGTCTCAGAAACCTCTTTAATGACCCTATTTTAGTACGCACCAGTGAAGGCATGGTGCCAACAGAGCGCGCGCTTGAGCTGCAACCTGTGATCCGCGGCATACTCATGACTTTGGAAGAAACCTTAGCCCCTAACAGGGAGTTTGAGGCAGCGAGTAGTAATCGAGTATTTAGGATTATGGCCAGCGACTATGCTGCAAGTACGCTTGCGCCAAAACTTCTAACTAAACTTCATGAAGAAGCCCCAGATACAACCCTTGATATTCTCACGCCGAGTGATGTTACTTTTCATGATGTAGAAAATGGCAAGGTAGACATGGCAATTAACCGCTTCGAAAATCTACCGCAATCGTTTCACCACAAACGAATTTGGAAGGATAGTTTTTGCTGTCTGGTGAAATCCGATAACCCCGTTATTACCAACTTTACGCTTGATGCCTATTTAAAATCTCGCCATATTTGGGTCAGTAAAACAGGATTTGGTGTTGGGGTCGGAATGGATCCTGCAGATGTACAGAAGCTTGGCTGGGTTGACGAAGCGCTTGCACACTTTGGAAAACACAGAAACATCGCGACATTTACACGTAATTATCATGTTGCAATTCATTTAGCAAAAGAGCAGAACTTAATCGCAACATTGCCGTCAAAAGCCGCGAATATCTATCGTGATGATCCGACCTTAGCAGTTCTGGAGCCGCCATTCCCTATTCCGCCGTTTGAGTTAGATATGATTTGGAGCCCGCTATTACATCGCGATGCGAGCCATATTTGGTTGAGACAAAAAATTGCCGAGGTAGCTGAAGAGCTAGCATAGCGATATACCTAAGCTTTGCTTAGGTGCGCTTTTTGAAATTGGTATCGCCAGCTAATTGAACTATCCTTTTATCTATATGCATAAAAGGTGCAAGATAGCATGGCGAAATTCTCTTATAGAGCAACGGTTGATAGTAAAGAGAAACTTATCCACGCAGCCGCATACGGGGAATGCGTGGAAGCCAATATTATCGAGATGTACAAAAATTTAGGGCTTGCACTTAAATCGAATCAGCTAAAGAGTTTAGTTATCGACGTATCTCAATTACATATCACCTACGATTACCCAAGCGTCCTAACCGTTTTACAAAAACTCAATCAATTTGTCGATGGGATCACTCTTGCTCGAGTTATCTCCCCCTCAGACACCAAAAGTGGATTAATTGAAGCATTTGCTGACAAGCACGGTTTAACGATTAAGAACTTCGAGAACTACAACGACGCAGTGGCTTGGGTACATACTGTGAATCCAAAAAATAATTAAGAATATTCAGAATAAAGTCATGATATTAGTGATATTATTTGCCGTTGGTCAATAACAAATGGCCAACCATAAGTAATACCAATTGAATTAATTCTCTAATCAATTTGAAGGGTGAAATAGCATATTAGCTTCGTTAAAAATTTCTCATTTAGAACAACTAAATAGCAAAATTTTTGCCTTGCTACTAAAGCTATTTCCCCGCTTCAAGATAGATCATTTACTTAATACAACTGGTATAATTTGTGAACAACCTTTATTTCATAATAGGGAACTATGGAACACTATATCTCAACGTTCATTTTTTTCTTTGCGGTCATCGACCCCATTGGCACTATACCGGTATTTATCGCAACTACCACAGGCTTTGATATTGCGACAAAACGAAAGATAGCGGTTAAAGCCACACTGGTTGCAGCCATTGTATTGCTGTTTTTTATTATTGCAGGTGAAATCATTTTAAACGCAATTGGTATTCCCCTACCTGCATTCGCGATTGCCGGTGGCATCGTACTGTTCATCTTTGCCATGACAATGATTTTTGGCGAGGGTAAGCCAAGTGAAGAAATTAAGTTAGACAATAAAGCATCCGACATCGCTATTTTCCCTTTAGCAATGCCTTCTATCGCAAGCCCTGGAGCTATGTTGGCAGCTGTTTTGCTTACCAAAAACAGTGAAAATAATGTATTTGAACAACTCCAAACCTCGATTATTATGCTCAGCGTATTGGCTATCGTGTTGATATTTCTACTAGTTGCGACAAAAATTCACCAATGGATTGGTGATAGTGGCGCAAGTATCGTCAGCCGCGTAATGGGACTTATCTTAGCTTCCGTTGCAGTATCTAGTGTATTGGCAGGTATTAAAGAGTATTTTATGTTGTGATAGAGAGTAACGAGAGGGTTAGCCCTCTCTTTCGATGTCATTGTTTCAAAATAAATTTCTTCACCGCTTTATTATGTTCAGTCAGTGTTTTCGAAAAGTGATGTCCACCATCTCCTGATGCAACAAAGTAAAAGTATTCGGTTGTTGCTGGATTAAGTGCCGCATGGATAGCAGCACGAGACGGCATTGCAATGGGTGTCGGTGGCAAGCCATCAATTCGATAAGTGTTATATGGCGTCTTTTCACGGATATCTTCACGTTTAATGTCGCCATCAAAGTGCTCACCAATACCATAAATAATGGTTGGATCTGTCTGTAAACGCATGCCCTTACGTAAGCGATTGATAAAAACGGAGGCTACTTTATCTCTTTCTGCAACTACGCCCGTTTCTTTCTCAATAATCGAAGCCAAGATCAAGGCTTCATAAGGCGTGTTTAAAGGAAGATCAGGAATTCTATTTTGCCATTCCTTTTCAAGCACACTCTGCATTTTGGTATGAGCACGTTTAAGTAAGCGCAGCGCTGAGTCATTTCCATGATAGTGGTAGGTATCGGGGTACAACCACCCTTCAGCTGAACTTTGCGATATATTCAGTTGTGCTGTCAGCTTATCAATATCTTGCGTTAAGTAGGGGGCGCTGAGGAGCTTATTTTTGACTGCCCAAATGGGCATCCCTTCAATGATTGTAAAGCTAAAGTTGTGTTGATCCCCGCGACTAATCTTGCTGATGGCATCTAGTACAGTTAGCCCTTTAAGATCGTAAAAACCCGCTTGTAACGCGAATAATTTAGGCTCTACCTTACTATAAAGTTGGTAAGGAAAGCAGCTAGATAACGCCCCGCTACGCTGCCATAGATGACATAGCTGATTAAATGTTTGCCCAGCCTTTATCTCAACTAATGCCTCAGAGATATTAAGTGGTTCAAATTTAAACTTATTTATTTGTTGAGATAACCACCATGACGCTGCTGCTATCAAAAATGCGACTATGATAAACAGTTTTTTCATTTATATTACTTCCCTAAAAATCGCCTTTTCAAATCATGTAAGTCGGCGATATCGAAATGTTTATTCTCAATTCTTACTACGGGTACCAACTGCATTAAACTATTACAAATAAAGACACCATCAGCTGCTTTTAACTCGTCAAAAGCAATATTTTTAACCCTAATATCGTGCTTACTTTCAAGTGCGGTTAAAAACACACCTTTAATGCCTGAGCCACTAAGATCTGGCGTATATAGATTGTGTTCTTTAATCATGATGATATTTGCCGCTGACGCTTCAATCACCCTATCATTGATATCCGTCACAATGACATCGTCGCAAACCAATGTCTGTGCATCTTGTTTAATAAGTACTTGTTCTAACCGATTCAGTGTCTTTAATCCGGCTAATAACGGCTGAATACCCAGTTTAACTCGGCTTAATGCGACCTCAATCCCATTCTGCTGCCAAGTTGTATAGTGTGAAGGAAAAGGTAACACCTGAATACTCACACTCGGCTGAGGCGTCTCAGGAGCTTGGTAACCTCGCCCCCCATCCCCTCGAGTAATAAGGATCTTCAGCACCGCTTCGATTTTATCTTTAACTTGCTCTTGAACCAAAAACTCGATTTCGTCTAGTCGTAACTCAGGAAAGCCCAAGCGCTGCTGACATACAACAAGTCGCTTCCTATGAAGTGGCCACAAATCAACATTTCCATCACGGACTAACGCAGTGGTAAAAAAGCCATCACCATAGGCCAATCCTCTGTCAGTGTTAGAAAAAAGCTGTTGATTATCCACATCACTTTCCTTTTTAAGGGTTTCCAAAACATAAAAAAACTCGGCAATGCCGAGCTTTTTTATCATAACCTACTTTGCTATCAATTTACTAAGGCTGATCTACACCTTTTTAAATAGCAATGAACCGTTTGTTCCACCGAAACCAAACGAGTTACACAAAGTGTACTCCAGTTTCGCATCACGAGCAGTATGAGGCACATAATCTAAATCACAGCCTTCATCTGGGTTATCCAAGTTAATGGTCGGCGTTACTTTTTGGTCTTGCAGCGCAAGAATCGAAATAATAGATTCAACTGAACCCGCGGCACCAAGTAAGTGACCCATCATTGATTTAGACGAGCTCACCATCACATCTTTTGCCGCAGAACCAAACACCGACTTAACAGCATGCGTCTCTGCAACGTCACCCGCTGGAGTAGAAGTGCCGTGTGCGTTGATATAGCCAACCTGCTCTGCATTGATCCCTGCGTCGTTCAATGCATTAACCATGGCCTGTGCAGCGCCAGCACCATTTTCTGGTGGTGATGTCATGTGGTATGCATCACCACTCATACCAAAGCCAACTAGTTCAGCGTAGATCTTCGCACCGCGTGCTTTCGCATGCTCATACTCTTCTAGTACGATCACACCGGCTCCATCAGCTAGCACAAAACCGTCACGGTCTTTATCCCAAGGGCGAGAAGCCGCTTGCGGATCATCGTTACGCGTAGAAAGCGCACGAGCCGCGCTAAAACCGCCCATACCAATTGGGGTTGACGCTTTTTCAGCACCACCGGCTACCATCGCATCTGCATCGCCGTATGCAATCATACGGGCCGCATGACCAATATTATGAAGGCCAGTTGTACATGCAGTCACAATCGAAATATTTGGACCTCTCAAGCCATGCATGATGGACAAGTGACCAGAGATCATATTGATAATGGTAGAAGGAACGTAAAACGGAGAAAGCTTGCGTGGACCGCTATTTAATAGCTTGACGTGGTTTTCTTCAATTAGCGTCAAGCCACCGATACCAGAGCCGATGGCTACACCAACTCTAGCGGCATTCTCTTCGTTAACTTCAAGACCTGAGTCTTTTAAAGCCTGTACACCTGCAGCGATACCATACTGGATGAAGACATCCATTTTTTTAGCATCTTTAGGGGAAATGTACTCAGTGACATCAAAGTCGTTAACTAAACCAGCAAACTTAGTTCCGAAACCTTCTGTGTCAAAATGCGTGATATTGCGAATGCCACTACGGCCTTCTAATAAGCCCTGCCAGGTAGATGCAACATCATTACCCAGCGGCGTCAACATACCTAAGCCAGTTACTACGACTCGACGTTTAGCCACGGTGTCCTCCAAAAAGGGATTATTATAATAATTGGGGGGTCTAGAAAGAGTTAGGGCAGCGAGTGCTGCCCTAATAGAAAAGCTAGTTACTCAGCGTGAGCAGTAACGTAGTCGATAGCTGCCTGAACAGTAGTGATTTTCTCAGCTTCTTCATCAGGGATCTCTGTATCGAACTCTTCTTCTAGCGCCATTACAAGCTCAACAGTGTCTAGAGAGTCAGCACCTAAATCATCAACGAAAGACGCTTCTGATTTAACTTCTTCTTCTTTAACACCTAGTTGTTCAACAATAATTTTCTTTACGCGTTCTTGGATGTCGCTCATTCTTCTTTCCTTTATTTAAACGCTACTGCGTTAATTTTCAGATTGCGGCGCAGTTTACGACGCATCATTCTGGGATTCAAGGATTGACCCGTACTTTTTTTTCTGGTCAAACCTGTTACAAAGCTTTTGATCTTTTTATCGCCTATTTTCGCGACGATTTCAAGTACGTTGTCGACAAGATCACAAAAATTTCAATTGATTTGTGATCTTAGCGGGTTAAACCATGTACATCGCACCATTTACGTGCAAAGTTTCACCAGAAACATAAGCTGCCGCATCTGATGCTAAATAAACCACAGCCGCTGCGATTTCTTCAGGCTGACCTAAACGACCTGCTGGTACATTTGCCAAAGTCGCTGCTTTTTGCTCATCAGTTAGCTCATCCGTCATGTCTGTCTGAATGAAGCCAGGTGCTACAGTATTTACCGTAATACCACGAGATGCAACCTCACGCGCCAATGATTTTGTAAAACCAATTACACCCGCTTTTGCAGCAGCATAGTTAGCTTGACCCGCATTACCCATAGTGCCCACTACTGAGCCAATGTTAATGATACGGCCATTTTTCTTCTTCATCATTGGACGAAGTACCGCTTTTGATAAGCGGAAAATGGATGACAAGTTAGTATCGATGATGTCATCCCACTCTTGATCTTTCATGCGCATCAGCAAGTTATCGCGTGTGATACCAGCATTGTTTACCAACACATCAATATCACCTAAATCTGCTTTGATTGCATCCAAAGTTGCTGTGATTGAGTCGGCATCTGTCACGTTTAGCGCATAACCTTTACCATTTTCGCCTAGATACTCTGAGATACGCTCTGCACCAGACTCACTCGTTGCTGTACCCGCAACTTTTGCACCTTGCGCTACTAAGGCGTTAGCGATTGCTTTACCAATACCACGGCTAGCACCCGTTACTAGTACAACTTTTCCTTCTAAAGAAAATAAATTACTCATAATGCTCTCGTTATTATTCTGCTGCAGCAATGGCAGCTAAATCATTTACCGACACACACGACACTGAGCGGTCGATGCGTTTCACAAGACCCGAAATCACTTTACCAGGGCCGAACTCAAAAGTTGTTGTAACACCTTCTTTCGCAACCGCTTGTACAGTTTCAGTCCATCTTACTGGACTATAAAGCTGACGAATAAGCGCATCTTTTATTGCTGCAGCATCTTTTGCAACAGCAACGTCAACATTGTTGATCACATCAAACTTTGGCTCTGAAAATGCAAGTGCTTCAAGATCTTTGGCTAATTTATCAGCCGCAGGTTTCATTAATGCACAATGAGATGGAACGCTGACTGCAAGCGGTAATGCGCGCTTAGCTCCTGCTTCTTTACACGCTTCAGAGGCTCGATTTACGGCTTCAACGTGACCCGCAATCACCACTTGACCTGGTGAGTTGTAGTTTACCGGCGAAACAACGTCGCCCTGTGCAGATTCGGCACACACCTTGGCAATCACGTCATCATCTAAACCAATAATTGCCGCCATTGAACCCGTACCAGCGGGAACCGCTTCTTGCATGTATAAACCACGTTTTTCCACTAATTTAACGGCATCTGCAAGGGTTAATACTTCTGCACATACCAATGCAGAGTACTCACCTAGACTATGGCCTGCTAGTGTCAGTTCAGCTTCAACACCTTTATCTTGCCACGCTCTAAAGATAGCAACACTTGCGGTTAATAATGCCGGTTGAGTACGGTGCGTTTGGTTTAATTCTTCTTCAGGACCGTTTAGCACAAGTTCGGCTAAATCGTAGCCTAGTGCTTCTGACGCTTCAGCGAAAGTCGCTTTAACGATATCAGAAGATGCTAATAATTCAGATAACATGCCCACGCTTTGTGAGCCCTGTCCTGGGAAAAATAATGCGATTTTTTGTGACATATTGTGCTCTTATTTTCTCTGTTGTCGCCACGTCCTCATGTCACTTAGCAGTGTTAGGGATGCGGACCTGACGGTTGTTTTTCTGTGTCGACCTGAGCAAACACCGCTTGGATCTTTTCAGGGATCTTGCGTTGTACTTCTTGCGCAGCTTCTTCAATCGCGGCTAAAAATGCCTTCGTTGTGGCATTTCCGTGACTTTTCACAACAATACCGCGCAATCCTACCAGACTTGCGCCGTTATACTGGTCGGGGTTCACCCTTCTATACAATTTTTTTATAACGGGTCGAAGTAAAAAGGCCAACGCTTTATAAAAAAAGTGCTTTTTTAACGCTTTGCTAAACTTATGCATGATGAGTTTGGCAATCCCTTCACAGGTTTTCAAGGCGACGTTGCCGACAAATCCCTCACATACAATTACATCGGCTTTGCCAGAGAACATATCGCTCCCCTCACAATAGCCTTGATAATTAATAACAGATGAGGATTTCATTAATTTTGCAGCTTGCTTGATACCATCATGGCCTTTGATTTCTTCAGAGCCAATGTTTAACAAACACACTTTAGGTGAAGGAATATTTAAAGCCTCTCCAGCTACGATTGAGCCCATAATACCAAACTGATAGAGGGTTTCAGGATCACAATGCACATTCGCACCAAGATCAAGCAAATAAACGGGCTGCTTTTTCTCTGTTGGAACGGCTGAAATTAATGCGGGACGCTTGATGCCAGGCAACATTTTTAACACATAGTGGGCCATAAAAAAGAGCGCACCTGTATTTCCTGAACTAACACAAGCCTGCGCTTCGCCAGATTTCACCAAATCAAGCGCAATACGCATTGAGGACTGCTTTTTATTTCTAAGTGCAGAGGCAGGTTCACAACCGTTAGTGACGACTTCTTTACAGTGTTTAATTTTGAGTCTTGGATGATCCAGCATATTAGCTTTAGTCAAAGCACTTTCAATAACTTGCTGATTACCACAGAGGATTAAATTTAGATTTGGGTGCTTAAGCACAGCAGCGATAGCTGCGGGGATAGATGAACGGGGGCCGTAATCGCCCCCCATCATATCTAACGCAATGGTTAGATCGGTCAGCATAAAGTAATCTCTTACTTAGAAATTACTTTAACGCCTTTGTAGTAACCGTCAGCAGTCACGTGGTGACGACGATGAGTCTCGCCAGAAACCTGATCTACAGTTAGAGCTGGTCCACTGATCGCATCGTGTGAACGACGCATACCACGACGTGCGCGTGACTTCTTGCTTTTTTGTACCGCCATTAGCCTTCTCCTAAGAATCTTTCTTAAGTTGTTTCAAAATTTCAAATGGATTTGGTTTGCTATCTTCTGCTTCAATTTCACCAAAGCTCTTTGGCTTATCAGAATAAGAGCATAGTGCTTCATCATGCGTCGGGACTATCGGAATTGCGAGTAATAGTTCATCTTCGACGATCTGTCTTAGATTAACCTCACCCTCTTCATCCAGTTCCAACACATCATAACGCTCGGGAAGATCATCCGACTCTGCACCTAATCCGACTGGCGAATACGCAAAGTCTTGTTCCAAATCCAACCCTAATTCATCATTACAACGCTGACATACAACAGTTAGATGGGCTCGGACTTTGCCTTGCACAACAACCAAACCTTGTTCGTCGATGTTGAAATGAATGTCTACCGCTATTTCACTATTTTGATCACGCACAACTTGCTGCAATCGAGAAAGTTCTTCAAGCATTACAACACCGTCATAAGATGCTCGACGTTGCGCTGCTCTGCATGGATCAATAGTGATGGGAATTTTCACCTTTTGCATAGGGGCTGCATCATATAGATAGTTACTGTGTTAGTCAAAGTAAAAATACACTTTCCCTTTGTTTTTCGCGTTATTGCGCATTATCCTGTTGGCAATGTTGTCACAAATATAAAAATCTCATGAAAACGCCCCTTATTCTAGCCTCAAGTTCGCCATTTAGGCAGTCAATTTTGAAAAAATTAATGCTTCCTTTTGCATCTTTTTCACCGGATGTAGACGAGCAAGCACTCGAAGGTGAATCAGCACAGCAACTTGTTGCACGATTGAGCGAATCAAAAGCCAAAGCAGCAATAGCAAAATATCAACAAGGTGTGGTGATTGGTTCAGACCAAGTTGCGCTATTCAACGGTGAGATCCTAGGAAAGCCACATAATAAAGAAAACGCGATTAAGCAACTAAGCCTATTTAGCAATAATCGCGTGACTTTTTTGACTGGTTTAACCGTTTTCGACATTGAAAGCGGCAAAACGGTCACTGAAGTGGTACCTTTTCACGTTTACTTTCGCCAACTTACCCAAACACAGATCAGTAACTATTGTGATGCGGAAACACCTTACGACTGTGCTGGAAGCTTTAAAAGCGAAGGATTAGGGATCTGTCTGTTTGATAAGCTTGAAGGAGAAGACCCCAATACCCTGATTGGCCTTCCCCTTATTCAACTCACTAAAGCACTGCTCACGTTTGGTATTGATGTGCTCGCCGAGCAATCAGGCCAACAATAGGTTAGACAAGTCATGATAGTTATCGCAAATATGGGCAGCCGACGTTTGCGATAGCTGCTCTCTTGTTGCAACACCCATAGTGACGCCGATCGCGTCAATGCCTGCATTTTTCGCTAAATTCATATCAATAATCGTATCGCCTATCATGACAGCCTCTGTAGCTTCCACATTTAGTTCAGCCAAAATCTGAAGCAACATATCGGGATGCGGTTTAGACTCCGCTTCACATGCCGTCCGTGTCGTAACGAAAATATCACTCAACCCGCTTTCTGCCATCAGGCGGTCAAGTCCTATTCGGCTTTTTCCTGTTGCAACCGCAACTTTGATACCACTGCCATGTAATTGCTTTAAAAGCGTTTCAGCACCTTCAAATAGAGGCGCTGGGGTTTTGTCTTGATGCTTATAGATATATTTATAAGCCGCAATTAAAGACGCTAATTTGTCTTCATGATTTGGAAAAAGTGTCAGTATCGCTTTATCGAGAGACAGGCCGATAATACTTTTCGCAGCTTCGTTACTGACGGGTACAATTCCACAAGATTCAGCAGCCAAATGAATGGTATTTACGATTTTTGGCACTGAGTCCATAACGGTGCCATCCCAATCAAAAATTACACACTTGTAGCGCATGTTACTTCCTTAATTTAACTAAGCATGCTTCCAAAGCCCCATCCAATGGCGCCTCTACATGGTGTGTCGTTTCTGTTTTCGGGTGCATAAATCTGAGTTCTTTAGCATGCAAAAACAGCCTATTTAATCCCACTTCACGCATTTTGGCATCAAACACCTGATCGCCATACTTATCATCACACGCAATCGGATGTCCTTTACATTGAGTATGCACTCGGATCTGGTGCGTTCTACCTGTTACTGGTGACGCCTGCACTAAAGTTGCGGACTCAAAACGCTCGACGACTCTAAAACGAGTATGAGAAGGCTTGCCTTGCTCATGATCCACTCGCACCACTCGCTCACCTGACTTTAAGGTATTTTTACGTAGCGGTTCGGTGACATTTTTATGTTTGGCATCCCATTGCCCTGAAACCAGCGCAAGGTAATTTTTCTCCATGGTCTTTTCTCTTAGCTGCTCATGAAGTCCTTTAAGCACAGCGCGGCGCTTTGAAATCAACAAACAACCCGATGTATCGCGGTCCAAACGGTGAACCAACTCCAAGCTTTGCTCTTGTGGGCGTAATGCTCTTAATGCTTCAATTAAGCCATAGCTTAAGCCGCTGCCACCATGCACCGCCATACCGGCTGGCTTATTTATAACTATCAGATACTTATCTTCATAAAGAATGGCATCTTCTAGGTTTGCGACTTTATCTAGATTTTTAGGCACAAACTCTGTTTTCTCCGCAACACGCACAGGTGGGATACGGATTTCATCATTGATTTGTAGTTTATATACAGGCTTCACCCGCTTTTTGTTTACGCGCACTTCCCCTTTACGAAGAATTTTATATACGGCGCTTTTTGGCACCCCTTTCAAATGCGTAACTAAAAAGTTATCGATCCTTTGACCTTCTTGGTCTTCAGTCACGGTAACGAAGCTAACTTGTAATGCGGGTTTCTCTGACATTGCCTAATCACTGATTTGAGTAATAATTTAGTTGCTATCTCGACATTATTAGTGGGATAATCAGGCCGCAAATTTTTGCGAGGTGCTTTTTATCGCAAAAACAATGTCGTGATGCACATCTTGGATGGCAGATCATACAGATTAGAGCTAATATTTCCAAAGCTTTTATCATGCATCTAAGATAAACACGTGCGAACAGTCAGTGCGAAGCGCGTAATATTTCGTTTAATGACTGGACACGATGAACAAACCAAAAAGCAAGAAATTAAAATTTGTCTGATACGTTTACCACAGTTGCAGTAATACCCGTGCATAGCAGGCCGCAACTCGTGAATAATCACAAAGCAATCAAGTCAAAAGATGGTGATAGCCAAGCTTGGCAAACCAAGCTCAACTTACCCCGTGCATGACTACTTTGTGAAACGAATAAACGTGCAAAAAGCGAACGATGGATCAGTGATTTTACCCTGATTTAAAGCGGAAACTGTGAATATGTTCCCTTTCCCCCAGTCGTGAGACTGCATCATTTAATAGGAACATCCAAGGCGTAGCACGCTGTCGCTGGCAAGACGTATCAGGCGCTGTAAATAATTAAGTAGAGAATTACAATATGAAACGTATGCTGATCAATGCAACGCAGCAAGAAGAGATGCGCGTGGCACTGGTTGACGGCCAGCGTCTATACGATCTAGATATAGAAAGCCCTGGTCACGAACAGAAAAAAGCCAATATCTATAAGGGTAAAATTACCCGTATCGAACCATCCCTAGAAGCCGCATTTGTTGATTATGGCGCCGAGCGTCACGGATTCCTTCCTTTAAAAGAAATCGCTAAAACGTATTTCCCTGATGGTTATACATTCAATGGTCGCCCTAACATCAAAGACGTGATCAAAGAAGGTCAAGAAGTCATCGTTCAGGTTGATAAAGAAGAACGTGGTCAAAAAGGCGCGGCACTCACAACGTTTATCAGCGTCGCAGGTAGTTACTTGGTATTAATGCCTAATAACCCAAGAGCTGGCGGTATTTCTCGTCGTATCGAAGGTGACGAGCGCATTGAGCTAAAAGAAGCATTGAGTCGCTTAAACGTACCTAAAGGTATGGGTCTTATCGTTCGCACCGCGGGCGTAGGTAAATCTTTCGAAGAACTAGAGTACGACCTTAAGGCGCTACTCGTTCATTGGGACGCAATCCAAAATGCGGCAAATAGCGGTAAAGCACCTTTCTTAATTCACCAAGAAAGTAACGTGATCTTCCGTGCTATTCGCGATTATTTACGTCGCGATATCGGTGAGATCCTAATTGATAAACCGCGTGTTTTTGAAGAAGCGAAGGCGCATATCGAGCGTTTCCGTCCAGATTTCATCAATCGTGTTAAGCTTTATCAAAACGATGTGCCGTTATTTACGCATTATCAAATTGAGAGTCAAATTGAGTCAGCTTTCCAGCGTGAAGTGCGTTTGCCTTCAGGTGGTTCTATCGTTATTGATCCAACAGAAGCTCTCACTTCTATCGATATCAACTCGTCAAAAGCGACGAAAGGTGGCGATATCGAAGAGACCGCGCTGAACACTAACCTAGAAGCCGCTGACGAGATTGCACGCCAGTTACGTTTACGTGACTTAGGTGGACTAATCGTTATCGACTTTATCGATATGACTCCGCCTCGCCATCAACGTGAAGTAGAGAACCGCTTGAAAGAAGCCGTTCGTACTGACCGTGCTCGCGTGCAAATCGGTAAGATTTCTCGTTTCGGCTTATTAGAAATGTCGCGTCAACGTTTGCGTCCGTCGTTAGGTGAAGCGAGCCAGCATACGTGTCCACGCTGTGACGGCCAAGGCACCATTCGCTCAAACGAATCCATTGCTTTGTCTATCTTGCGTCTAATCGAAGAAGAAGCTATCAAAGATAATACCGCTCAGGTCAACGCCCAAGTGCCTGTTGCTGTTGGTGCTTATCTATTAAATGAAAAGCGTCGTTCTGTGCAACGCATCGAAAAGCGCCATGAGTGCCACGTTGTTATCATTCCTAACCAACATCTAGAAACACCTCACTATGAAGTGGTTAGATTGCGTAAAGATGAAACAACAGAAGCAGCAAGCTATGAGCAGATCATCGCGCCTGAGCCTGAAGTCGTTGAAATTGCTCGAGCTCAAGCGATTGTGAAAGAGGAGCCTGTGTTAAAAGGTGTCGTTATGCCTGATGCACCAGCGCCTGCGCCAGCCCCTACTCCAACTCAAGCTGCAAAACCACAAGCACGTAAGCCACAAGCACAACCAGCTCAAAACGGCACCAGCCTGTTTGCAAAGATTGGTCAATGGTTCAAGAGCCTATTTGCTAGTGACAGCGATAACAAAGAAGAAAACAAATCTTCTGAAGAAAAATCATCGCGCGATAACAACCGTGATAATCGCCGTCGCAATAATAACAATCGTCGTCGCAACAATAACCGCCGTCGTAACGATCAACAAAAAGAAACAACGGTTGAATCGAAAGACGAAAACAACGGTAACGAGCAACGTGGTGATAACCGCAAACGCCGTCGTCCAAATAACAGAAAACGCCAAGATCAGGACAAAGCAAACCGTCCGGCTAAGGAATCTGTAAACGATAACGTTGAAGCGGTCGAGGCTAACGACGCGCCCGTTAAAGAAGCGACAGTAAAACCACGCAGACAAAGACGTAATCTTCGCAAGAAGGTACGTGTGGAAGAAACCAACGCACAGGATACTAACACCTCAGAGCAAGCTAGCACTGAAGAAGTGAAAGTAGAAGCAAAGCCGCTTGAACAACCAGCGAAAACGGCAGCTGAGCCTAAAGCTGAACAAAAGCCAAGGCAAAGAAAAGCGAAACCTGTCGCGGATAAGTCAGAGCAAGAGTCTGCAACGAACGAACAAGTAGCTGCACCTTCTGAACAAGCTGACGTACACGCTCAAGCAAAGCAGCAAGAAACTGCTAACACTGAGCGCCACGAACAAAACGATGTTACCGAGGTGGTATCAGCTGAACTTTCAGAATCGCAAATTGATGACGAAAATAAAGAAGGCCGCACTCGCTCTAGACGCTCTCCGCGTCATCTGAGAGCGGCAGGTCAACGTCGCCGTCGTCAGGATACGCCTGAAAAAGGTCAAGCTGCTGCATTTGTACCCGTAGCAGATCAAGCCGCTGCAGAATACGAAGCTGAGCTAAAAGCGAAATCTTCTTTTGACACTGACGTTCAAGAGGGTGTACAGCAAGAAGCAAGTACAGTTGAGACTCAGTCGTCACCTGAAACGGTAACTGAAGACAATGCACCAGCGGCAGAAGCGACAGTTTCTGAGACGCACACTGATGCAGAGCAAGATGTCGAAGCTAAACCAGCCGAAGCACCAATTGACGAAAATGCAGCGCAAGAAGTGGAGCCTGTAAAAGAAGTAGAGGCAACCACTGCTGAAGCGCCATTGCAACAAGCTGCACAGCCTGAAACATCCGCAAGCGCTGACGAAGTAGTCGCAGAAGAGCTAGAAGCTATGCCGCCAGAAGAAGCAAAAGTAGTTAAAGCTGAGCCAATCGCTGACACGCTAGAGACTGAACAAGTGGAAACGGCGAAACCTGAAGATGAAGCTGAGACTGAAACTGCAGTTGTAGAAGAAACTCAGGCTTCTGATACTGAGGCAACGGCAGAAGTTCAGGAGCCAGTAGTCGAGACACAGGCAACAGAAGCGGTTGTGGAAACAACAGCGGCTGAAGCAGTTACTGAATCTTCAACTGAAGATACACCAGCCGTTAACGCTATTGAAGCACCTACTCAACAGGTAGTAAACGGCAATTCAGTACAAAGCCGTGTACGCTTCAACCAAACCGCTGCAGCGCCAATGACAAAGGCACAAAGTGTGATTGAGGATTCAGTGGTAGAAACACCATCTGCGATGCCACATGAACTACGTCAGGCTGTGGCGAATAGCGGCTTGGGTGTTGGCTCTAAGTCACCAACAGGCAGAGCAAGCGCCGACATGGCCTCTCCTGCTCAGGTTGACTAAGCAGTAATTGAAAAGCCAGTCTTTTTAGACTGGCTTTTTTGTGTCCGAATTTTACTGAGCAGACAAATGGTAATACCAGTCCTTCGTAGCACTCCGTGCTATTTATCAGTAGAATGCCGTCAATTCTTTGATCGTTAAAGTCAAAAGTATGATCACACTTAAGAGATTTAAAAACGCCTCTTTAAAAGGTGACCTATTCGGTGGTGTAACCACTGCGATTATTTCTTTACCACTCGCACTCGCTTTTGGTGTTGCCTCTGGTGCTGGCGCAGAAGCTGGGATGTGGGGCGCAATTTTGGTTGGCTTATTTGCCGCACTGTTCGGTGGTTCAACCTCCCTCATTTCTGAACCAACCGGCCCAATGACTGTTATCATGACAGCAGTACTCACCGCCATGATGAGCAAGTATCCCGAAAATGGTCTTGCGATGGGCTTTACTGTTGTCATGATGGCAGGTGCTTTTCAGGTTTTACTCGGTACGCTCAAGTTAGGTAAATACGTTACCTTGATGCCTTACAGCGTCATCTCTGGATTCATGTCTGGTATTGGTGTTATCCTCATTATTTTGCAGCTTGCTCCTTTACTTGGACACCAAGCGCCTGCAGGTGGTGTTGTTGGCACTTTGTCTAACTTGCCCAGCCTGCTGATGGACTTACACTTTTCTGAGTTGTTCCTCGGGGTGATCACACTTGCAATCTTATTCAAAATGCCAAGTAAGTGGCGCCAGTACGTCCCCGCTCAACTGGTAGCACTCGTCGCCGTTACACTGCTTTCAATTATTATCTTTGATACCGATAGTATTCGCCGCATCGGTGAAATTCCAAGTGGCCTGCCAAGTATTATGTTTCCAGTATTATCACCAGAGCTATTAGTTGAAATGCTTATCGATGCACTGGTATTGGGCACTTTGGGCTGTATAGATACGTTGCTAACAGCAGTAATAGCCGACAGTTTAACGCGAACCGAGCATGATTCTGATAAAGAGCTCAGAGGTCAAGGTATTGCTAATATGATAGCTGGCCTTTTTGGTGCATTGCCAGGTGCTGGCGCAACGATGGGAACAGTAGTCAATATCCAAGTGGGTGCTCGCTCGCCGATTGCTGGGATATTCAGGGCACTCATTTTAATGGCCGTAGTCTTTATCGCGGGCAGTTTGACCGAGCCAATCCCAATGGCGGTGCTTGCTGGTATTGCAGTGTATGTTGGTTTTAATATTCTGGATTGGAGTTTTATCCAGCGTGCTCATAAGCTTAGTGTCAGTCAAATGGCGATTATGTATGGCGTAATGCTACTTACCGTTTTTGTTGACCTGATTGTTGCCGTGGGCCTTGGCGTATTTATCTCTAATGTGATGATCATAGAGAGATTAAGCCGAGTGCAAGCTAATCACGTTAAAGCAATTAGCGACAGTGATAGCGATGAAGATGTGCCTCTTACGAAAAAAGAAAGCGAGCTGTTAGATAAAGCCAACGGTAAACTATTATTCTTTTATCTTTCAGGGCCAATGATTTTTAGCGTCTCAAAAGCAATCGCAAGACAACACCGCAAGATTAGTGAATACAAAGCCATGGTATTAGACTTAAGCGACGTAGCTATGATTGACGTCACCGTGGGCTTAGCCATTGAAAATGCGATTACAGATGCGCTTGATGCGAACTGTAGCGTGTTTATCTATTCACCGAATCTGGAGACCACCGATAAACTTAAGCGCTTAAACATTCATGACCGTCTAGGCGACCGTGCGTTTTGTGATAGCCGCGAGATAGCGCTCAGCCAAGCCATTGATACTATGGCTAAAACTTATTAAAGTGCGCACTTAGGTGATCTAGTAACAATCGTAAACTGGTCGCGACAAATTGTCTGGGTGGATACAGCGCCCAGACGCCCTCCTCTTCAGGTCTAAAATTGGTGAGTACCTCTGTTAACTCTCCACTCTCTAGCGCCTCTTGCACGTAATAATGCGGTAACTGTACCAAACCTAAGCCTTGCTTTGCTGCTTCCAAAAGCCCCCATCCACTGTTGCAACGAAGTGGCCCTGCCACTTTAATTTGTCGCGCTTTACCGTGCTCAACAAAGCGCCATTCGCTACTATTGCCAATCAAACATTTATGATTGCTAAGCTCAGCGAGCGTATGCGGTTGGCCAAATTGATTTAAATAGATATTTGCACCACACACCATGGTTTTGCGTGTGGTTAGCCGTTTAGCGCGCAGTGATGAATCCTGTAACTTACCGAGTCGAATTGCCAAGTCAAAGCCTTTATCGAGTAAGTCGACTTGGTTGTTCGTCAAATGCATTTCAACCTCAACTTTGGGATACAAACGCATAAAGTCAACTACGGCAGGCATGACATAAGATTCGCCGTACATTACTGGTGCGGTAAGCTTAAGTTTGCCTGTTGGCTGTCTATCACGTTGACGGATTGCAGCAGTGGCGTCATCTAATCCATGCTGTAAATGCTTTGCGTGAGATAAAAACACTTCACCTTCCTGAGTCAGCGCTAATTTTCGGGTGGTGCGCGTCAAAAGTTGTATGTTGAGCCGCTCCTCTAACATTTTCACTCGGCGACTAATTTGCGCAACCGAAGTATTTAACTGAGTTGCAGCCCCACTAAATGAGCCATTACTTGCGACCGCAACAAACTCATCAATGCCAATCCATCTATCCATTATTACATATACGTAAAAGTCTTTATGATTTTTATAGATTATCAAAAATCATAATGTAGTTATACTGCTACCAACTTTTAAGAAAGGAACAAACCATGTCTGAATTTATTAAATCTAAAGCAGCAATCGCTTGGGGCCCAGGTCAACCGCTTAGTATTGAAGAAGTTGATGTTATGCCACCGAAAAAAGGCGAAGTCTTAGTTAAAATCACCGCAACAGGCGTATGCCATACCGACGCTTTCACTTTGTCTGGCGACGATCCTGAGGGCGTATTCCCAGCCATTTTAGGTCATGAAGGCGCAGGTATTGTTGAAGCAGTTGGTGAAGGCGTTACTAGCGTTGCCGTTGGCGACCACGTGATCCCATTGTACACACCGGAGTGTGGCGAATGTAAGTTCTGTAAGTCTGGTAAAACGAACCTTTGTCAGCAGATCCGTGAAACCCAAGGTAAAGGCTTGATGCCTGATGGCACAACCCGCTTTTATAAAGACGGCCAACCAATTTATCACTACATGGGCACGTCAACGTTCTCTGAGTACACTGTACTGCCAGAAATCTCTTTGGCTAAAGTAAACAAAGCAGCGCCGCTTGAGGAAATCTGCTTGCTTGGCTGTGGTGTTACCACGGGAATGGGCGCAGTAATGAATACCGCTAAAGTGCAAAAAGGCGATACCGTTGCCATTTTCGGCCTAGGTGGGATCGGCTTGTCTGCTATCATTGGCGCGACAATGGCTGGCGCGAGTCGGATCATCGGTATCGACATCAATGAAGATAAGTTTGAGCTGGCGACAAAGCTTGGCGCAACCGATCTTATCAACCCGAAAAACTTCGACAAACCTATCCAAGAAGTGATCGTTGAAATGACCGATGGCGGTGTGGATTTCTCATTCGAATGTATCGGTAACGTAGATGTCATGAGAAGTGCCCTTGAGTGCTGTCACAAAGGCTGGGGTGAGTCGGTGATCATCGGTGTTGCAGGCGCAGGACAAGAGATTTCAACACGCCCATTCCAATTGGTTACTGGTCGCGTGTGGCGCGGTAGTGCTTTTGGTGGCGTAAAAGGTCGCTCAGAGCTTCCTGAGATTGTTGAACGCTATATGGCTGGTGAATTCAAGCTCAATGACTTTATCACTCATACCATGAAGCTCGAAGATATTAATGAAGCCTTTGATTTAATGCACGAAGGCAAGAGTATCCGCTCGGTGATCCATTACTAGTACCCGCTCAAGGACGCACAGGTTGCGTCCTATTTCACTTAATTAAGGAGCACTTGATGGAACTGATTTCCAGCAACAAAGTATCCGGCGGTTGGCATAAGCGCTACACACATACCAGCCAGTCGACACAGTGTGAAATGACCTTCGCCATTTTTTTACCTGAAATCGTCAATGAGGGACAACAAGTCCCGGTTTTATATTGGCTCTCAGGGTTAACCTGCAGCGATGAAAACTTCATGCAAAAAGCAGGCGCGTTTAAAAAAGCCAACGAGCTTGGCATCGCGATTGTCGCACCAGATACAAGCCCGCGCGGAGAAGGCGTTGCAGACGACGAAAATGGTGCTTATGACTTTGGTCTAGGTGCGGGGTTTTACGTCAATGCGACACAGGCGCCGTATAGTCAACATTATCAAATGTATGACTACGTGACAGAAGAGCTGCCTCAGTTAATCGAAACGCACTTCCCTGTTAGCCCACAAAAAGCTATTAGTGGCCACTCCATGGGTGGGCATGGTGCGTTAATTATTGGGCTTAGAAACCCTGACGCCTATACGAGTATCTCTGCGTTTAGCCCAATCGTTAACCCAAGTAACTGTCCCTGGGGTCAAAAAGCGCTAACAGGATATTTAGGGGACGACAAACAGTGTTGGCAACAATATGACGCGACCGAACTATTGTCGCACTATGTTAGTCCAACAAAACGTCCGATACTCATTGAGCAAGGTTCAAGTGACCAGTTTTTAGACGAGCAGCTAAAGCCTTGGTTATTCGAACAAGCTGCAGAAAAAGCAGGCTACCCTATCACGCTAAACATGCATGAAGGTTACGATCATAGCTATTTCTTTATCTCGAGTTTTATTGAACATCATCTTGAGTTTCATGCTAACTATATGAGGTGAGCCTGACTGCCGTTTGCGCATTTCAAGCACTAAGCTAAAAATAAAAAAGGCGTACTCCCTGTACGCCTTGCTTGCTTAACATTAGGGCCTGTTGATCTTTCAAGTTTGTTTTTGCAGCAGTTTGATTGGTATTTGTACAAGGCAGAGCCTGCGTAGCATAGTTATTCTATGTAAGTTAGGCGATAACACAGTAGAAATGCCAATCAAGCGCTGCCCTTTGGGTTCCCCTGAGTGCGCTTTGTTCATTGTTGCTCAACTTTTGCCTAGATTACTAGGCGACAAGTCGAGCGTCGCGATCAAAACACACTCAGGAGAACAAAAATCAAACAGCAAAGGTCAACAGGCCCTATTCTTTGTATCAAATCATCAGATTAAATCGCCGTATGGATTCGTTGGACAAAGCTGTATGCTTTGCTCGAACCCAGGAATGGCTAACTCTTGCTGACTTAAATTCAATTCAGACTCATCAATCATGCCATTGCCAAAACGATAAATCAGCTCGTATTGGCCATAATCGGCCGCTTGCTGATATGCAATTTGTCTTTGTGTTGTAATCGCAAGTTGTTGCTCGTAACTTGCAAACTCAGCTTGGCTATAACGCTTGCTTAGTAGCTGCTTCGTAAGATTTGGAGAAAGTACTGTTGCTGTTGCATTGTTACCACCAAAGCCCTTTGAATTTATAAAGGCGATATCCATTGGCTCGCACTCATAGTGCTCGGTACGAATATCTAAATGCTCGGCGTGAACATCCTCTGCTACTGCATTGATTGTAGTGATCCCAGGCATAATATTGTATTCAAACACCCCAAGTGCCATCGCTAGCTGATCGCCAGATGCCGGCGCGATGGTATGACCAACATAGGCTTTTGGCGCCGCCACTTTCCAACCATTAATCGCAAAGGTTTCTGCAATTTTGTGGTAGATGAGCGACTCTGTAACCCGGTTTTGTGGTGTGCTTGAGCCATGTGCCAAAATAAAGCTGCGTTTTACTAATGCCTCTGTGCCTGCGATTTGCTGAGCCAGCGCAACCGATTTTGCCATGGTAATGTAGTTACCAGGTCCAGGGGCCGTAATCGACTTTTTCACGCCGTCTGCGTTAACATATACATCAGCCACAGAGCCCATGATCTGCGCGCCAAGCTCCAGTGCTAAGGCGTCATCCATCAAAATCGCGACTTGTGCCCCTTCACCAATTGTAAAGCCACAGTTTTCACCAAAGGGACGACTTGTTTTGCGATAATCTACACACTCAGTACCATCAAGTTTACGCAAGCCTTCTTCATTTGCGAGTGCGCCCATATTACCGAAGCCTTCGATGATCTCTGGTGTAATAGCACACTCGACACTGGCTACAATCGCCACTCGAGTACGGCCAGCCTGAATATCATTCACTGCAGCGCGAAGGTTATATAGAAACGTTGCACAGGCACCTGATGTCGTAAACGTTGTGCCAACGCTGCCAGTAACATAAGCATTGATAAAGTCAGTGGACATGGTATTGAGTCCTAGCGCCAACTGCTTAGTGCTTACTCGGTCGCCACGTAAACGACTACGTACTAATCCACCTAAGCCCTCATCATTCATTTGCCCCGCCACAGAGGCGGAGTAAGTGCCGATTTGGTCCGGTCGTACGCTGTTCATTATCTTATCCCACTCAAGACCCGTTGAGCGGATAGCGTCGGTTGCAGCAAAAATCGTCGCCTGAAGGCCGCGTGGTTGGTAACGGCTGTTATACATGAGCGACGGCTCAAAGCCCGTTGGTAATTGGCCTGCGGCTTTAATTGGATTGTCTCTATAGCTATCGTGCTTAACTTCAATCTGGTCCGCAATGGTTACCTCAACCGTTTTTGGATCAAGCTCAATCACTTGCCAAGCTGCAGGGACTGGCTCTGGTAAGTCACGCTTACGACAACTGAATACTATCTTGCTGTCATCATTTGCTTTCATTGCGAGCTTTTGCTGCCAAGGGGTCGCATCTACATCAAAATGGTTTTTTTCGATTTTACGGATCAACGTACCCGCTAAGATCTGCTCACCAAAACGCGACTCAATCTCCACCTCTGGAATGACTTGGTCGTTTTGGTCAATTAGCTGGCCATCTTCATAACGCACTAAGTTCATTAAACTCGCAAGGCCCAAATAGGTCTCTTGTCGGTCTTTAGCATTTAGCTTATCAAGTACAATACGTTTGTAGCCTTGATGGAAAGAGGTGCGCCCCGCGGCGTTAATACCCCCCATTCCTACAATAATTGGCAATGCTGTCATGTCGTTCCTACTTCTGAACTAAGATAATGACTTGATTTTAATTGCATTCGAATTTAAGTTTTTACAAAATACGCCACACATAAATCATTTTTCGCCAAACCAAAGAGGTCGGAGCAGATGAAACCCTGTACAAAGGTCGCCATTGTGCTTTACAAGCATATGCTCGTTACCAGTGTCACCTTACCGCTGGAAATGCTCAAAGCCGGACAAGCCTTTGCTAAAGTGCATCTACTAAAAGAGGCTTATGTTCCTTTAGAAGTTCTCCTTTGCAGCAGCCAAGGCGAGGCAGTCAACGCCGATAATTACCTGACACTTGAGGCACAAAGTGACTTTAGCTCCTTGCCTTTATATGACTACATTATTGTGCCAAGCATATGGCGAAATCCAAGACCTATTGTAAGACAAAACCAAGCGCTGAGTGAGTCACTTGCCGATGCATGGGGAGCAGGAAGCACACTGATAGGTGTAGGTACGGGTGTTTGCTTTTTAGCAAGTTCTGGCCTGCTTGACGGGCATTCAGCAACGACCCACTGGCATTTTGCCAAACAATTTTCTCAGCTATATCCCAATGTTGAATTAAAACCGGATTACTTTATCACTCAATCAGAGCGGATCTACACTGTAGCCAGCTTAAATGCGCTGGCCGATGTGATTGTTCATATTATTGAGTTACTGTACGGGATAGAAGCCGCACACCATGTGCAGCAAAACTTCTCTCATGAAATTCGTAAACCGTACGAAGAACAGCGCTATTTAGAGGGTGCTGTTGACCGTCATGCTGACGAGCAAATTGCTGCAATTCAATTTTGGCTGAAAAATAACGCCGCAACGGAAATCTCTTTACCCGCTGTTGCGGCGCAATTTGATTTAAGTTATCGCACCTTTAACCGCCGCTTTAAACAAGCAACAGGACAAACTGCCGTTGCCTACTTACAACAGGTGCGTATTGAAATGTGTAAAGAGCTGCTCGCAAGCAGTAATCTCTCCATTCAAGATATTGCCCTCGCTTCTGGATTTAATTCACAAGGGCAATTAAGCAGAGTATTTAGGCAATTAATGGGAAAATCACCAAGCACATATCGGGCAATAGTAAGAAAGAAATTGTTCTCGTAGCAACTCGTAGCAAAACGAGAGTAAACCACTCTACAGTATTTGCATCACGGTTAACGTTTGCTGTTGGCCGTTGAAGAAAAATGAAATATCTTCGTCTACCGTTAACCCTTTTAGGCGCTTGCCAAGAGGCGCATTAAACGTTAACACCAACACAGGTATTTCTTTATATTGAATTTTTAGTCCGCCTTCGCAAGGCGCAAAATAGAACCAATGACAGTTGCCCTGCTCGTCTTCAATTTCAACTAGTGCGTTATGTGTAATTGTATTGCCCACAGCTAAAGCCAATTGATTCAATATTGTTTGTTTTGCCAAATGCATGGCATCAACGCGCTCACTTTGCCCTTCTGCTAGGTAGCCATACTCGATACTCAACGAGTCGTATTGTGTTTCAGCAGCACTTTGTTCGTGAGTCGCGTCAGCACGAGCACTGTTTGCCGCTTCAGTGGCTTCAAGCAGCTTTTGTTCAAGTGCAAACTTGAGATATTCGATAAAAACAGATTTATTCATTGGTAATTTACAGCTATTGGATGAGTGGTCGTAACAGACTGGCCGTTAACGGTTAGCGCTAAATGTAAAATCCAACGCATAGATTTATCCGTGCACACACCAACCATGGTTTTTGCTATCAGTGTGTTTTTGTTAAAGAACACGGGAATTCTCCCCATGTTCATATTTTCTCCCTCAAGCCATGCCGAAACGACCTCTACTTTAGTCGCACTTTTTAGCCCAATGGTAAATTCTGTTTCAGGTTGAACCTGCTCTGAGCCTAGATAAATCTGCACTTGTGGAGTTAACTCACAGGCCGCTGAAAAATTACAGACATTTCTTGTTACTGAACTTTCACTTTTTTCTGAACTTTCATGTATAATAATAGTCGGGTCTGAACAGGCCACGAGGAAAACACCTAGCAACCCGATTGTTAATTGCTTTGCAATCATGAGGGATTTACCGTCACTTCTGAATCCTGCGCAGTGTACGCAAGTTTCAGGGCAAATGCTAGGTTGCTTAAGAAGCGAACAAAAAGCGCGTGAAAACTTGATTGATGTCATAATTTTAGGCGTTTTAGGTATCTTTTCATAAGCAAAAAAATTATCATTTCCTCGCAAAAATAAAGGTTTCTCGGGCTGGTTAGGTTTTCACTCATCTTTTGAGTTAAAACATGACGGGCTTGAAGAAATATAACTAGGGCCTGTAATTCAGGTAATTCATTTCTAATCGCAATAAATTGCAGCGGAATCCAGAAAATGAGCCAAACAGTAGCATCACAAACTGAGTACAATTATAAAGTTGTACGCCAATTCGCTATCATGACAGTGATTTGGGGCATTGTTGGCATGGGTGTAGGTGTATTTATCGCAGCGCAACTTGCGTGGCCTGCGTTAAACTTCGACATTCCATGGTTAACTTACTCTAGACTTCGTCCGTTACACACGAACGCAGTAATCTTTGCATTTGGTACAAGTGCACTATTTGCAACCTCTTACTATGTTGTTCAGCGCACGTGTCAAACGCGCCTGTTCTCTGACAAACTTGCCGCATTTACCTTCTGGGGTTGGCAAGCCATCATCGTATCTGCGGCTATCACGCTTCCTCTAGGTATTACTTCTTCAAAAGAATACGCTGAACTAGAGTGGCCGATTGATATCGCAATCGCGGTAGTATGGGTTACTTATGCTGTAGTATTCTTTGGTACTCTTATCAAGCGTAAAGTGTCACACATCTATGTAGCAAACTGGTTCTACGCTGGTTTCATTATCACTGTTGCAGTGCTTCACATTGTAAACAGTATGGCTATCCCTGTATCACTTACTAAATCTTATTCAATCTACGCAGGTGCAGTAGATGCGATGGTTCAGTGGTGGTATGGTCACAACGCTGTAGGTTTCCTACTTACCGCTGGTTTCTTAGGTATGATGTACTACTTCGTACCAAAACAAGCAGGTCGTCCAGTTTACTCTTACCGTCTATCGGTTGTTCACTTCTGGGCACTTGTTTCTCTATATATTTGGGCAGGTCCTCACCACCTTCACTACACAGCACTACCTGACTGGACACAGTCTCTAGGTATGGTGATGTCAGTTATCCTATTCGTTCCTTCTTGGGGCGGTATGATCAACGGTATCATGACGCTGTCTGGCGCTTGGCACAAACTACGTACTGACCCTGTACTGCGTTTCTTAGTTGTATCTCTATCGTTCTACGGTATGTCTACGTTTGAAGGCCCAATGATGGCTATTAAGTCTGTAAATGCGCTTTCACACTACACAGACTGGACAGTAGGTCACGTACACTCGGGTGCACTAGGTTGGGTTGCGATGATTTCTATCGGTGCAATTTACCACCTAATCCCAGCCCTATTTGGTCACGGTAACATGTACAGCATCAAGCTAGTTAACACACATTTCTGGCTACACACAGTAGGTGTTGTGCTTTACATCGTCGCAATGTGGATCTCTGGTGTTATGCAAGGCCTAATGTGGCGCGCAGTAAATGCTGACGGTACATTAATGTATAGCTTTGTTCAGTCACTAGAAGCTTCTAAGCCTTTCTATATCATGCGATTCCTAGGCGGTGTATTCATCGTAGTTGGAATGCTGGTAATGGCTTACAACGTATTCCGTACGGTTACTGCAAAAAGTGGTCAACTTGCCACTGATGCAAACCCGCAAGTGGCTTAAGGGGTATTGAGTATGAGCAACAATAACTCAACAAACAAACACGAAATCGTTGAAAAGAACGTTGGCCTGATGGCTATCTTAACGGTATTCGCAATTAGCTTCGGTGCACTAGTCGAAATTACTCCACTAATGTTCCAAAAAGATACCACTCAGCCAGTAGAAGGCTTACGCCCGCTGACCGCGCTTGAAATGGAAGGTCGTGATATCTTCGTACGCGAAGGTTGTTACAACTGTCACTCACAGATGGTTCGTCCATTCCGTGATGAAGTTGAGCGCTACGGTCACTACTCTGTAGCCGGTGAGTCGGTATGGGATCACCCATTCCAGTGGGGTTCTAAGCGTACAGGTCCAGATTTGGCTCGTGTTGGTCAGCGTTATTCTGACGACTGGCACTATGCGCACTTAATGGATCCTCGCTCGGTGGTACCTGAGTCAAACATGCCAGGCTACCCTTGGCTTGATAGCACTAAAGTAGATACCACTTATACTCTGAAAAAATTACAAGTGTTCCGTGATGCATTTGGTATTGATAAGTCGTCAGACCGCTACAATGGCAAAGGCTACGGTGATGATGCTGAACTACAAGCGCAAGTGGATGAAATCCACGCGATGAACGGTGGCGAAGGTGCAACAGAAATGCAAGCACTTATCGCTTACTTACAACAACTTGGCACACATTTGAAGTAATTGTTATGGATTACGGCACATACAGAGGCATTTTGACTCTGGTAATTTTGGTACTGTTTATAGTGATTGTTGTGTGGGCATATAGCAAGCGGTCTAAGCGCCGTTTCGACGACGCTGCTAATGCCATTTTTGAAGATGAGAAAAAACATAACAACACTATCTCTAACGAGGAAAAGGAGTCTGAAAAATGACTAGCTTTTGGAGTATTTGGGTTATCGTACTAACCCTAGCGTGTCTAGCTCTGATTTTCGGCCTGCTAATTTGGAACCTGAAAAACTACACAGGTGTCAAAGAAGGCGAAAGCTGTGGTCACGAGTTCGACGGAATTGAGGAATTAAATAATCCACTACCAAAGTGGTGGACTTACATGTTCTTCGCGACTTTTGTTTGGTCAGTATATTATCTTGCTGCTTACCCAGGTCTTGGTAACTTTAAAGGTTTCTTAAACTGGACGAGCTCTAACCAAGGTATTACTACCTTGGCAGAGTCTAAGAAAGCAGTCGCTGAAGCACATGAAAATGGCCAGTGGGTACAACTTGATAAAGAAGTTGAAGCAGCACAAGACCGTTTTGGCCCTATCTTCCAAGAATTTGCAAAGCAAGACGTACTTGCGCTTGCAAAGAATGAAGAAGCCCTAGAAATCGGACAGCGTTTATTCTCGCAAAACTGTGCTCAGTGTCATGGCTCTGACGCTCGTGGTGGCGCAGGCTTCCCTAACCTAACTGATAAAGATTGGTTATATGGTGGCACGCCTGACAAGATCAAAGAAACACTGCTTAACGGTCGTGTTGCAGCGATGCCAGCTTGGCAAGATGCACTTGGTGATCAAGGCGTAAAAGAAATGACTGCTTATGTACTAAGCCTTTCTGGGCGTACCGTTAACCAAAAAGATGCTGATGCAGGTAAAGCTAAGTTTGCAATGTGTGCGGCTTGCCATGGTATGGATGGTAAAGGTTCTGTTGCACATAACCTTCCGTTCGGTGCACCAAACTTAACCGATAATATCTGGCTATACGGTGGTTCTCAACGCGCAGTTGAAGACACACTTCGCCACGGTCGTGCGGGTGTAATGCCAGCATGGAAAGATATCTTAGGTGAAGATAAAGTACACCTTCTAACAGCGTATGTTTATAGCTTGTCACAAGACCAATAAGCTTAGCTTTTAGAACATTATTTGAGATCAAAAAAGCCTCCATTTGGAGGCTTTTTTTTAGGTATTTACCGCAACTTACGGTAGAATACGGGCAAGTTTTATAGCCATGTGAGCAACTATGAACCCTACCCCTTGGTATAAGAATTTTTGGCCTTGGTTTTTAATTTTTTTCCCACTCGTTACTGTCGTTGCCTGTGTTTTTCTCATCACGTTTGCAGTCGGTAATGGTCCTGATATGGTCGTTGATGACTACTACAAAAAAGGTAAAGCCATCAATCTAGAGCTGAGTAAGTTTGATAAAGCAAAAGCGCTCTATTTACATGGTGACCTGCAAGTAGCAGAGCAAAAAGTCACCTTTAAATTTACCAAGGGCGACGCTTCTAAAGTTCATGCATTAAAGCTCTCGTTTTACCACCGCACTATTGAGAAATACGATTTTGCAGTCACACTGACTAAAAACGCCAGCGGCGAGTTTACTGGTTTATTTGATGAACCACATAGCGGTGTGTTCTCGGTATTTATAGAGCCTATGGATAACAGTTGGAAAATGAAAGAAAAAATCCAACTGCCACATGATGGTATTATCGCGGTCACTCCACAGTATAAGTAAGCTGCCATGGCAAATTCGTGTTTTCATTGTTTGGAGCCTATTCCTAAGGGGTTTGTAGGCTCGGTTACCTTTGAGGGTAGCGCACAACCGGTTTGCTGTATTGGCTGCCAGGCCGTTGCCGAAACCATTATTTCTCAAGGTATGAGTGACTACTATACTTACCGCACAGAAAGTGCAGGTAAAGTTGAAGAACTCGTACCTGAGCAACTAAAAATGCTACTCAGCTATGATAACGACGAGATCCAAGAGGACTTCGTCGAAATTAGTGGTGAGCACAAAGAGGTACTGCTCAGTGTTGAAGGAATAAGCTGCGCCGCTTGTGCTTGGCTTATCGAAAAACAACTACTGGCGCTCGGCGGTATCGTTCGTGTTGATGTTAACACCTCCACCCATCGCGCCATGATTGTATGGCAAGATAAACACGTTAAGCTAAGCGATATAATCAAATCCTTGATGGAAATCGGCTATAAGGCCTACCCATTTCAGGCCGATGAAGAAGCCGCACAGAAACAAGCCGTAGCGAAAGCATATATTCGTCGTTTAGGTGTAGCAGGCCTCATGACTATGCAAGTGATGATGTTTGCATTTGCCATGTACTTTGGCATGTTTTCAGGCATGGAAGAGGACTTTGAACAGTACTTCCGTTGGATAAGTCTCGTGCTCGCCTCTCCTGTTATTCTGTATTCAGCGATGCCATTTTTAACGAATGCGGTTAAAGGACTGAAAGCTAAACAACTGAATATGGACCTCCCTGTTTCACTTGCTATATTCGGAGCTTACGGCGCCAGTACTTACGCGACTTTTATGGAAGTCGGCGAAGTCTATTTTGAATCCATCTGTATGTTTACCTTCTTGCTGTTGTTAGGTAAATACCTTGAGTTTAGGGCCAGACTCAAAGCCAGTGAGTTTACAGCAAACCTGCAAAAGCTGCTGCCATTGACCGCCAGAAAGGTTGATGAGAATAACAATGAACAACATATTGCCGCCAAAAAGCTAAAGCTGAACGATCTGATATTAGTTAAGGCTGGAGAAACTATCCCTGCGGATGGCTTAGTGATCAAAGGACATACCACCGTTGATGAGTCGATGATGACGGGCGAACATTTGCCAGTTAAGAAATATCAAGGCCATCAAGTGTATGCGGGAACCGTGAATCACGATGGTGTAATTACGTTAGAGATCAATAAAATTGGGCAAAATACCCTGCTCAACCAGATTATTCGACTGCAGCATAACGCACTTACCAAACGCCCTAAATTAGTGGAAATCACAGATAAAGTCGCGCAGTGGTTTGTTGCCTGTCTATTAGTTTTTGCCTCAATTACCGCCATCGGCTGGTACCCGATTTCACCAGATAAGGCTTTTTGGGTCACGATTTCGGTGCTAGTAGCAACCTGCCCTTGTGCGTTAAGCCTTGCGATACCAACCGCGCTTACCTGCGCTGTGGCGTCACTTACAAAGAAAGGGATCTTGATTAAAGAAGCCCATGTATTAGAAACGGCAACCAAATTAACGCGTGTTGCCTTTGACAAAACAGGCACTCTGACCGAAGGCCGTTTCTCAATCAAACATATCGAATTGCTGCAAACTAACTATAACGAGCAACAAGTCTTGGATTTTGCCGCAGCGTTAGAGCGATTTTCTGAGCACCCTATCGCTCGCGCATTTGCACATATCACCCCAACCGAAAACCTAGTCCAAGATGTTGAAGTTGTGGCTGGTTCTGGTATCCGTGGTCACTGGCAAGGAGTCACTATTGCCCTTGGGAAAAGCCATTGGTTTGATAATCACGCGTCATTTGCTCAAGCAACCTTGTTTATTGATAACAACGCAGTCGCTGACTTTTACTTCAATGACAAAGTAAAAAGCAATGCAGAAACAGTTGTTGAACAGCTACAACAAGCTGGCCTTACGTGCCACATGCTAACTGGGGATAGCTCCAATGCAGGCAAAGAGTTATCGCAGCAGTTAGCATTAGATAGCTACCAAAGCGCTTGCACACCAGAGATTAAGCAACAAGCCGTTGAAGCTTGGTCCAAACAAGGCGAGATTGTCGCTATGGTTGGTGATGGCATCAACGATAGCCCGGTATTCAATAGCGCTCACTTGTCAGTTGCGATGGATACCGGCGCTGATATCTCAAAGAATACCGCTGATGTGGTGTTGTTAAATAGCGATTTGAATGCCATTCTAGCCCTTCAGCAAGTAGCGAAACAAACGCGCAGAATAGTAAAGCAAAACTTAACCATATCACTTTTGTATAACGGCTCCATTTTGCCACTCGCTGCGCTTGGCCTCATTCCACCTTGGATAGCAGTTATTGGCATGTCAGCCAGCTCGATCATCGTGATCGGTAATTCATTAAGGTTATTAAAGCTATGAGTATCATCTACGTATTAATACCTATCGCCATTTTATTCGTCATTATTGCTATTGGTATTTTCTTTTGGGCAGTAAAAAGCGAACAATTTTCAGATTTGAATAAACAGGGCCACAGCATCTTATTCGATGATGATAAAGTGCAAACGGGTGATAAGTCCTTAAAACCATCAAATAATAAGAGTAATAACGACAACTAGCATGAACGAGATAAGCTTGCTAAGTGCATTTGTGATGGGGCTTGCGGGAAGTGGTCACTGCTTGGTGATGTGTGGCGGTATTGCCAGCTCGCTACAACTGGCGAGTAAGCAGCTTTCTGCAGTGGTTGTTACCCTGTTGTATAATATCGGACGTATCTCCAGCTATGCACTAGCTGGCAGCCTTGTTGCCCTACTCGGGGCAAGTCTCGCCAAGCAAAACACGTCACTCGCCATTATATTACAATTGATGAGTGGTATTTTTATGGTGCTTGTCGCTATCTACGTAATGCGCTTAGCCAGCACCTTAAAATGGCTAGAGTCGTTTGCTAAAAGCTTAATTTGGCAACATATTGTTAAGCTCAATCACTACTTAGTCCCGGTCAATACAAAAACCAAAGCGTTTTGCTACGGGGCCTTATGGGGATGGCTACCCTGTGGCCTAGTTTATTCGGCTTTAACATGGACATTACAAGCAAAATCAGCAACTGAAGGCGCACTCATTATGCTCGCCTTTGGTGTCGGCACAATGCCTGCACTGATTGTAATAGGACAATCGGCTCAGCTGCTACAAAAGTTTATAAATCATTTAGTTACACGTATTATTATGGGTAATTTATTGATTTGGTATGGTGTTTATTTAATTATTATTGCAACTGATAAGTTAGTACATTAACCTATCCTTATCTAAGCAAACTCATCATTTAAGATTATTGGTTAGCGCTTTGAGATTAGGAGCTCCAATTGATAACCAAATTTTCTTTTGCGTGTCATATGAGTTTGTGGCGATCTGTAGTACCAAAACCGTTATGCTTTGATACTAGGTTGCCTTCACGTGCGTCATAGACTTATGGAAATTTTATGGACTTAAGTAATCAAAACCGCTCAAAGAGCCAATGCACAATCAGCTGCAATAATTGCAGTATCAGTCAACTTTGCCTCCCATTTTCGCTCAATGGCAGCGAAATGGACAAGCTAGATGAGATCATTGAACGTAAAAAGCCGCTTCATAAAGGGGATTTTCTTTTCGAGTCAGGTGCGCCATTAAATGCTATCTTTGCCGTTCGTTCCGGCTCATTTAAAAGCTACACACTGTCTGAGCAAGGCGACGAGCAGATCACAGGATTTCACCTTGCGGGCGATCTTGTGGGTTTTGATGCCATCAATAAAATGCAGCACCAGAGCTTCGCACAAGCTTTAGAGACCTCTATGGTATGCGAAATCCCATTTGATACCCTAGATGAATTAGCCGGTAAGCTGCCAAAACTGCGCCAACAGATCATGCGATTAATGAGCAGTGAAATTAATTACGACCAAGAGATGTTGTTATTATTGAATAAGAAGACTGCTGAAGAACGCTTAGCAACTTTTATCTATAACCTCTCAAATCGCTTTGGCGAGCGTGGTTTTTCTCGTAAAGAATTCCGCTTTACGATGACGCGCGGTGAAATTGGTAACTACTTAGGGCTTACTGTAGAAACCATTAGTCGTTTACTCAGCCGTTTCCAAAAAGCGGGAACAATAAAGGTCGAAGGCAAGTTTATTACCATTATTGATGCTGCTGCCCTCGCTGAAACAGCGGCGATTGCATCTTGATTTAGAACAAACTATTTATCGTTAAGACTTTATCCTTAGATAGGATCGGTTACACTCAATAAGGTCAGAGGTGAAAAAACTTCTGATCTTATTTGTATACCGTTTTAAGGAGATAGTCGTGGATAAAATCAAAAGTATACTCACCGTAATTGATCCAACTAAAGAGCGCCAAAATAGCTTAGAACGCTCTATCAATCTTGCCAAGCGTACCGGTGCAGCCATCACTGCATTTATGTCTATTTATGACTTCTCCTATGAAATGACCACGATGTTGTCTAAAGACGAGCGTGAAGCAATGCGTGAAGCGGTAATTAAAGACAGAGAAGCATGGCTTGCCGATATGGTTAAGGGCTTTTCTGATGTGAGTA
Organism: Pseudoalteromonas sp. DY56-GL79; assembly: GCF_041414765.1. Classification (NCBI taxonomy): domain Bacteria; kingdom Pseudomonadati; phylum Pseudomonadota; class Gammaproteobacteria; order Alteromonadales; family Pseudoalteromonadaceae; genus Pseudoalteromonas; species Pseudoalteromonas sp. DY56-GL79. The sequence goes on from NZ_JANHZS010000004.1 coordinate 114,316, forward strand.
TCCAAACTAAAGTGTTGTGGCACAATCGCCCCTACGAAGCAATCATCAAAACCGTGCTTGCGCATGATTATGATTTGGTCATTAAATCCACCCATCAGCACGATACACTAAAGTCAGTTATCTTCACCCCAACCGACTGGCATTTAATTCGCAAATGCCCTGCGCCTCTATTACTGGTTAAAGATCACGCTTGGCCAGATCAAGGCAACATTATTGCAGCTGTAAACTCTGTCAGCGATAACGAGCAACATCAAGAACTCAATAAGCGTATCATTACGGATGCTCAGTTTTTATGTGAATTAGCCAATGCCAAATTGAGCCTGGTAAACACCTATCCAGCAACGCCTGTTAATATTGCGATTGAAATTCCCGAGTTTAACCCATCGCAATACAATGAAGCCGTAAAAAAACACCATGAAGACGAAACATTTGCACTCGCAGAGACTTATTCAATAGATAAAAGCGATTGCATCATCAAAGAAGGTCTACCGGAGGACGTTATCCCCTACGTTGCTAAAGAAAAAGACGCTGAGTTAGTGGTCATTGGCACTGTCGGTCGCACTGGACTGAGTGCAGCGCTTGTTGGCAATACCGCTGAGCATGTAATTGATAGCTTAGACTGTGATGTCTTAGCACTAAAGCCTGATGGCTATAAATCCCCATTAGAAGACTAACTCTGCGCTCAAATTAATTTAATGTGCGGCAAATAACCAGCCGCACATCCCCTTTATGTATATCTGGCAAGCCAGAAATAAAAGTAAAATGCTGATAAACAAAATATCGGCAACGTTGCCAACTGTGCGCCCGTTATACTTTTAGACTTAGTGCGCTTGTATGTCATCATCACGCCGGTAAATGACAGTCCGGCTAACGCTAGACCAAACACAAACCATATAAGCTTAGAGGTGATCCCAGCAAAATAACCAAAGTGTAATGGATCTGCATATTCGTTAAGATAATTGCCCCACGCCATATTTTCAGGTTGCTGTATTGCTAAAACCTCTAGCGTTGTTGGGTCCATATAAACTTTGTGCGCTCTATCACGAAGTAAAGGGTTTGTACTCATTCCTTGAAAACGCAGCACCGCATTATCTGCTCTTGGCAGCTGTACGGTTGTTATCGTCCAATTAGGAATGGCATGCTGCGCCTTTTCAAAAGCGCTTTCAAAGCGCCCTGCAGATAGCATGTTGGCGTCTTTTACCGCTGTAACATGTCCAACTTTTGGAGCTGGAGGCTCCAAACTCACACCGGCTACCCGTGCAGAAAACTCAAACAGATACCAAATACTGGTGATAATAATAAGTGTGGTAAACCACAGTCCCCATAAGCCAAAGGCCTTATGCAAGTCACTCAAAAATACTCTTGTACCTTGCGCTACTCTCAAACGCCACAGCGCGACTTTCCAATTCCGGGTGGTTTTCAGCCCAGTGTAGAGAGAGATCATTAAAATGAAAGCAAAAGCGGTGACGATTGGCAGCCCGGGCACCGCAGGCATAAATAGATAACGGTGCAAATCTCTAAAAAATCGTTGAATTGTAAGTAATGGGATGTCGCCGGTTACTTCATAAGTCCATTGATCGACGTGCACATACCTGTCACTTTTAGCCTCGAAAGCCACCCGTGCTCGATAGGTAAAGTAGTCGCTTCCCATTGTACCTAACGTAGTAATACGACCTTCTGGATAGCGCTCAGCTATCGACGCATACATGTTTCTCCAAGATACAGCCGTTTGCTCTTTTACTTCTTTGGGCTTTTGACTCGCACGCATTTGGTCAAAAACCAGCCAATCTAATTCATTTGAAACAGTTGCGATTGTGCCCGTTGCGAGGATCACAAACATAACGGCCGCTAATTGAAAGCCTACCCAGGCATGTAAATCATATAACTTGCGTAGCCGCTTTCTTTGTCTAGCTTTGTCAGCCATCTTGATCCTCATAAAGGTAGACTTTTATTTCCACAAGCTCGGATAACTCACCGAGCCTCAGATTAACTTAAGCATTACCAATTGTAGGTAAACTCAAGGAAAGCATTTCTTGGATCGCCTGGAAAGTGCCCTGTACGCTCTAAAAAGCCCGACTCTGCATATTCTTTATCGAATACGTTTTCAACTCTGAATAGCACACTGTAGTTATCTAATTCCCAAATAATTGAGGTGTCAGCGACGAAATAGGAATTTAGTGTTTGGCCAGATAAACTAAGCTGCTCATCCACATAGTTTCCGCCAACTGCGAAAGCCAAATTCCACTCAGGGATCTGATATCGAGTCCACACCCCAAACTGATTTTCAGGGGCGTTGGCAAATTTATCGCCAACACTATTGCGGATCCCTCCAGCGCCATTGTCAGCGGTGATAGTCGCATCATTATAGGCATAGGCCAGACTTACTACCCAGTCAGGGGTCACATCGGTGATCAATTCAATTTCTAGGCCTTTACTCGTGATTTCTCCGATTGACGCTAAATTATCAACACCATCTTGCTCAGGATCTGTGCCTGTATTTTGTAGCAAGTTTTGCCTTGTTATCTGATAACCAGCCACTTTTAGCAATGTACTTCCGTCAAATAACTCTGCGTTAAGCCCAACTTCAATGATATCACCCGTCGTTGGCTCAAATGGACCACCCGCTTTTTCGTCCTGGCTGGATACGCCTTGAGGTTCGTAAGAGTCAGCCCACTGTGAATATAATGAGATGTCATCAGATAGCTTGTAGATACCACCAATTCTGAAGCTAACATTGGTATCATCAAACTTACTGCCGTTGGCATCGTCTTCAAACTGGTCATAACGTATGCCTGCAACAAACGTTACTTTCTCCCAAGCGAGTTCGTTTAGTACATAGGAGCCATTACGCTTTTGTTTCGTTGTACTTTCTGGCGCAAATTTCACATTGTATTGGTTTGGCTGCGTTTCGCCATAATTAGGATTGTAGAGAGACAAAGGCAAAATATCCGATCCTAACGACGTACCATTTAGATAACGAGTGACAAAGTCATTAGATGCTGACGCTCGACCTAATAATGCATCTTCTTCACCAGAATATATATCTAGTCCAAATGCGGTACGCTGCTCAGCGCCAAGTACTTGTGTTTCGTAAACAAAGTTAGCCGCAAAAGAGAGTTGAGATTGGGCTCTTAGTTGATCTCGGAACTCACGTGCGACCAAATCGATTTGACTATCTTTATTGCTGTCGATGAGTGCTCTTGGTTCATGATAATTTTGTTCTTGTTCATTATCTATATAGCGAAGCGCAACGTTGTAACTTAGCGATGGACTTAAATCCCCTACAACACTTGCTTGCAATACATCTGAGGTTAGATTTAAAAAGTCTGTAGGCTCATTGTGGTTCCACGATGGTGTGGTTAGAAACTCACCGTCATCACCAGCAGGGACACCGCGTAATCGATTCGCGTCCAAGTCCTGTTTGTAGTGCGTGTATTGCAAAATCAAACGAGCATTATCAAAATCATAAGCGTAACCTGCATCCACAATTGCCACTTCGCTGGCACTATTATCGCGGTAGGTATCTTGTTGTTCGTAAAAGGCTCCCAAGCGAATGCTTTGCGCTTGTGCTACTTCACCAGTCACCTCACCAGAAGCACCATAGCGGCTATCTGTGCCCGCGATAATACGAGTGTTGGCACTAAACTCAGATTGCGGCTTTTTAGTTATATAGTTGAATAATCCACCAGGAGCACCAGGGCCATACAGCATACCGGCGGGACCTTTTAAAAAGTCGACACGCTCGACATTAAATAGCTGTGGGACATTAAACCCAACATATGGGTCGCCTCTTAGACCATCAAAATAGATTTCTTCTTGACGAAAGCCACGTGCAGTCACCCCTGCGTAGCTAAATTGGCTTACTCCCGCGATATTACGATAGAGATCTTTAGCATCTCTTGCTGCTAAATCACGGATCAGATTTGCATTGAGAGAAGTCACCATCTGGGTCGAGTTAAGTGGGTCAACCGCAAGCTTTCCCGTTGAAGACTCACCATTGCGGTATAAATTTAATGTACGGCTAACGACGGTTATTCTTTCTATGTCTTGGTCTGTAAGGTTATCTTCTGACACTTGCTGCTGAGCTGATGCGTGCAAGGAGGGATACATAATCGCTAACGCGATAAGGGATAGTTTTGATACTGTTTTCATTAAGAGCCACAACTTGGTTATTATTAAAGCGCAAACAAATGATAACAATTATTAATTACATTTAAAATAAAAAACCTGAATTTAATTGCATTTTTTGCAAAATCTAGAGTAAAAATATCTCATGCAGAGAGCACTTCCCCACTGCATGCATAAAGTAGGTACGTAGAGTTAACAGGTCATTTAAAGTGAAAGATTTTTAGTCTGTTGGTGAGCGAGAGTAGCTAAGTTATAGAGTAGCAATTATTGAGTTTGAGACTAAGCCTATCAGACCTAGTCTGGAAAAATCATTGTTGAGAATTAAATATTAGTTACATCAATAAACAATGATTCATCAATGTTTGTCGAGGAAACCACAGCTTCATTAAAATCATAAGCTTCACGCTCACCGTCTCTATCTAGAGGCAAACTTTCGAAGTCAAAGAGTTCAGTGTCAGCCAGCTGGCTTGGACTAACATTCTGAATTGATTTAAAAATGTTCTCTACTCGACCAGGTGTTTTCTTGTCCCACTCTACCAACATAGATTTAATATTTTGACGTTGTAGGTTTTCTTGCGAGCCACATAGGTTGCACGGAATAATAGGAAAATCCTTATGTTCAGCGTATTGAATAAGATCTTTTTCACGCGCATAAGTGAGCGGGCGGATCACCACATTACGGCCATCATCAGAGCGCAGCTTTGGCGGCATCGCTTTCATTCTTGCGCCGTAGAACATGTTTAAAAACAGCGTTTCAACAATATCATCTAAGTGATGGCCCAGTGCGATTTTAGTTGCGCCAATCTTTTCCGCAAATGAGTACAAAGTACCACGACGCAAGCGTGAACAAAGACCACAAGTCGTTTTGCCCTCTGGTACTTTCTCTTTAACGACTGAGTATGTATCTTTATCAATGATGTAATACGGAATGTCTAACGTTTCGAAGTACTCAGGCAAAATATGCTCTGGGAACCCAGGCTGCTTTTGATCCAGATTGACCGCCACCACATCAAAGTGAATTGGTGCTGCCTTTTTTAGGCTAAGTAAAATATCCAGCATGGCGAATGAATCCTTACCACCGCTGATACAAGCCATCACCACATCGCCTTCTTCGATCATATTGTAATCTTTGATGGCGTTGCCGACATTACGGCGCAGACGCTTTTGCAGCTTATTAAACTCTAAAACTTCTTTGCGATTATCTTGCTCTGTCATGGTGTTAGGTGCCGTATTCATACTTACTCAACTGTGTACTGTGGGCGTTATCGCGCTAGTACATTACTACATCAATTATGGGGCGCCGATTATACGTGAAATTGAGATGAGGTAAAATACAAAAATGGCGCCACTTCGGGCGCCATTGTTGGGAACTAATAAATTAAAGGCCGAACACTACCTTTTCACTTTTTAGCATACGACTGCTTAGGTAGGTGAAAATAGCAAACAAGCCCAGCGTTACCGCACTCGACAATAATAATTGTGGTACCGGTATCGCATTGCCTTTAATGATTTCAATCATTGCGTTTTGCTGCGCTGCGATCGGCATCCACTGCATAATATCGGTAGCAATATCATAGGTCGTTGCCATACTCATCATTACCGGAATGAACAGCGCCATCGCTACATAAGATTGCGCCTCTTTAAATGATTTAGCTAAGAAAGAGATAAATATCAATAAACTGGCTGACATTAGCGCAATAGGCAGGCCAATGATAATTGCCGAAATAATGAATTTAGGACCAATAATCACCGTAAAGCCCATCATTTCCCAAGGCACCATATTATACGCAAACTTTGATACTATGGTGGTTAACACTAAAGCAATGATAGAAAAACCTGCGATTGCCCCCACTTTAGCTAACACAATATGCATGGTACTGATCGGGTGGCTAAGTAATAGCTGTAAAGAGTTGCGTTCACGCTCCCCTGCACTACTGTCAATTGCCATACCCATCGCCGCATAAAATAGTGAAATAATAATAGATAACGTTGCAATACCTAATACGAAGCCCCCTTTAGAGGTTGGTGTCGCTTGGTCATGAGTTTGCACATCTATCGCACGTGCAATTGTCGGATCGATACCACGCGCGACTAACCGCAATGAAGCAACTTCGCTGTTGTATAACATGAGGTTACGCTCTAGTCGGTTAATTGATGAACGTAACTTTTGCTCCGATTTATCAGCGATGATAAATACCGTCGCGCTCTTACCTTGCATCATATTTTCTTGGTAATCTTCGCTTACCTCCAAGGTAATAGCTTTAACCTCTTCGCCTTCACCATGTTCAATTTCTTTACTCGCTAAAAATTGCACTAAGTTAGGCGCATTCTCTGCGTTATTAATGGTGATTTTGAGAGCATCAGGCGAAGCCATTTGCTTAAACATGACGGTAAATAATACACACATTAGAATAGGTGCACCGATGCAATAGTAAAGGCCAGCCATCACCGAACGTTTGTCGCGGCTTGCGTCTAACACTTCTTTTTTAAATAAAACCGAGATTAATTTCATCATGCTGCAATTCCTTCATCCGTACCGATTAGGGTAATGAAAGCTTCCTCAAGCGACGCTTTACCTGTTTGTTCGCATAGAGCTTGTGGAGAACCTTCCGCGACCACTTTACCTTTCGCCATGACCACAACATGATCGCAAAGTGCTGCAACTTCTTGCATCACGTGGCTAGAAAATAAGACACAGTGACCTTGCGCCTTAAGCATCAACAACAAATCTCGTAACACTCTGGTACTCATTACATCTAAACCACGTGTTGGCTCATCAAGTACAATATTCGTTGGTTTATGCACAATAGCCTGCGCCAACGCCGTTTTCATTCTTTGGCCTTGTGAAAAGCCTTTACAGCGTCTATCCGCGATATCCAACATTTGTAGCTTTTCTAACACTTCTTGTGTCGCGGCAGCGGCCGATTTTGCGTCCATGCCACTTAGTTCAGCGTAAAACTGGGTATATTCACGCGGTGTCATGCGCTCGTAGAGTCCACATGGGTCTGGGAACAATCCTAATTGTTGTTTTGCCCTGGTTGGCTCTTTGGCAACATCAATACTATCGATAGACGCCATACCTTGATCAGCTTGGAGCAGGCCAAATACGGTCCGTAAACAAGTCGTTTTACCTGCCCCATTTGGTCCCAATAGTCCCGTAATTTGGCCATCTCGAGCGGTAAATGACAGCCCGTCTAGCGCGTTCACTTCACCAATCTTTTTGTATAAGTTATCTACTTGGATCATGAGTTACTCCTTATTAGCGGTTGCTGGGCCATTGATGTTCATAAAGAATTGTTTGCGTGTGTCTTCTTCAAGACAGCTAGTATCAAAGTCTCCCACCGTCTTTTCATCGTAAAACTTAGCAATAAGCTTATTAGCACAGCTTTGCCCTGCGACAATATGCGTAGCCGTTGGCGCAACTAAGTGCGTAGCATTGCTTAGTTTTTCCATCGCAACGTCTGCCCACTTAGCAGGCGTTGCTGGGTCTAATCCGCCAGAAAGCAGTAAGGTTGGAATATCGGACGCAACGGGTTCATAATAACTACTTGGCACCGGACTCACATTCCAAATTGGACATGTCGCATCTAGTCCTGTGATCATCATCTTACCCATATAGTTTTCACTATATTTGGCTTTGTCCGCAGCCGTTAATCGTGGCCAATCTTCCCCACATACAATCGCCTGATGCATCCCCATGGCCAATCCCAGACCGTCTTCACTTGGTGCCATCATGCCAACAAGTGGAGCAAGGTTACCTTTAGTCGCTTCACTAATCGCAAGCGGCACCAATGCGCGGAAAGAATGAGAGTAAAGCGCCATCCTAATCGCGCTAAATAGCTTCATTTTGGTCATCGTCATAGCAAGCGGTTTGCTGGTTCTAGGGTGAAGTACAGACACCTCTATCGGCGTTTGCTCTACTTGATTAAGCAAGCTTTGCCATTGCTGCTTTAGATTCGGATAACTATTTGCACATTTTTTATCGGACTCACATTGTGCAAAAAGGGCATTCAATGAATCTTCTATCGCGCCACCAATCGCCATTAAGCTTTGGTTATTGGGTGCAAGACCATCTAACACGGCCGATGCAACACTATCAGGGAACTGTCTCATATACTCAAGTGCGATGCGTGTTCCATATGAGCCACCATATAGGTGTAATTTGCTATAACCAAGCGCGACTCTTACCGCATCAAAATCTTTTGCAGCTGCAACCGTCGTATAATCGGAAAGATCTGTGTCTAGTTTTTCTTTACACTTAAGGGCATCTTCTTTGTAAAAATCGAGACCCAATAAGGTATCATTTAGCGCAAACTGTTGCTCAAGATCATCCATATCACATTGCAATAGATTGGACTTTCCAGTTCCCCGTTGATCAACAAGTATAATGTCTCTATTTTCTCTCGCGTATTTAAGAATTCTTTCAAAGTTCGCTGCAATTTCAGTGGCCGATTGTCCAGGTCCCCCTGCAAACGCAATAATCGCTTCTTGTGGGTAAAGCGGCTTTATTGCTGGAATAACCATAAAATGAATATCAATTTTTTGTTCTGTTTTGGTTTCACTTAATGGTTGCGAGATTTTTCCGCATTGCGCTCTGTCACTGAGGCCTTTTGCATAACAAGCGGATAATTCTGCTGTTGATGTTGCCGCTTGTAATGGCAGCCCAGTTCCTAAAACGAGAGGAAGCAGCGCTAGCTTTACTAAGCTTTTCTTAAACTTAAATGGCTTTTTCATAGTTATTTCCTTGTTGACTCACGGTCAGTATGCTAACTTTAAGTGAGTGTATCAGTGTATTATTGTATTAATACAGTAGAATTAGAGTAATGCTAGATCTTATTCATGTCAACCCCAACAGCGCAGAGCCGATTTATAAGCAGCTATTTGATCAGATAGTGCGTTTAATTGTGTCGGGTAAAGCACAAGCCGGAGAAGAGCTACCTTCTGTAAGAAAGCTAGCTGAACACTTCTCGGTAAATCCGATGACCGTCTCTCGGGCTATCGGGCAACTTGTCGATCAAGGTTGGCTTGAACGAAGACGCGGCCAGCCGACACGCGTTGCACAGCAGCAAACTACACAACAGACCGATAATCTACTCCATAAAAACCTAGATATTTTAATTAGTGATGCGAAACAGCTTGGGATCAGTAAGACTGAATTGATATCATTAATTGATAAAAATTGGGGACAAGAATAATGACAAGCCCACTACTACAATTTACTAAAATCCATAAACAATTTGCCGACAAGCCGGTTCTTGAAGACATAAATCTTATTATTGAACCTGGCATGGTTATGGGTTTACTAGGACGAAACGGGGCCGGTAAAACGACACTACTGCGAATTGCACTTGGGTTAATCGAACAAAATAGTGGTGAGGTTAGCTGCCTCAACAGCAGCAACATAGAACTGAGCCCTACGTGCAAAAGCCAAATTGGCTATGTGCCACAACAGCCCTGTGGCTATCAAGGTTTTAAAGTCAAAGACGCTCTCGCACTGCACCGCAGCTTTTATCCAAATTGGGATATTACACTTGAGCAAGAATGGCTTTCTCGCTTCGAGTTAGACGAAAACAAGCTAGTAAGTAATCTTTCAGTTGGCCAACAACAAAGTCTAGCGCTGATAATGGCGATGTCGTACCGACCTAAGTTACTGATCCTTGACGAACCAGTGTCAAGTCTCGACCCCATTGCACGCCGGGAATTTATGTCGGACTTATTCGAGCTAGCACTTGAGTCCGGCTCCGGTGTACTTTTCTCCTCGCATATTACATCTGACGTTGAGCGCGTTGCGAGTCATATTGCCATTATTAAAGATGGTAAGGTTTTGGTTACTGGCGAATTAGATACACTAAAAGAACAAATTAGGCTTGTACCACATCATCTTACAAGCAAACTGCCATCAGGAAACGTACTTCATCAATCTGAACGTTTTAGCATTTATCAAGCTCACGACAGTGCAAACTGGTCAGCAGGCCTACAGCAAAGCCATAGCAACCTTGAGCAGCTCTTTGTGGAGCTACACGCATGAGTACATTAACTCAGCGTAATTGGTGGACAGGGTTTTCCGGGTTCTGGTTGCGAGAGTGCGGCTCAGCAAATTTTTTCATTCCTGGGTTCTTAGCGTCTATCGCTTCACCTTTGTTAACTTTAATAGAAGATCAAAATATACAAACATTTAGTTTGGTCTTTTCAATCAGCGCCTTATGGATGGCTTTTTGTTGGCAGTTAGTGAAGTTGCAAGCACAGGAAAGCACCTTACTATTCCCTGCAATTAAACAACACATATACTTGCAAGGTATGGTAATTCTGGTCATTGGCTACCTACTCAATGCTCTTGCTCTTCTCAACCGCCCCGCACCTGAAGTGGCCTATGCCATGTTATTTGCAACGAGTTTTGGCGGTAGCTTCTTTTTGCTATGTCTTCGAAATAGTGTGTACTTCAAACATAATAGTTACGTTTTTATGCTCGCACTCGTGCTCGCCATGTTTTTTGGCGATACCCCCCAAATTTTAGCACTGCTTGCCGTCCCCCTTATGTTAATGGGAACATACCTGTTAGTGACACGGACTCATCACTGCCAATGGCATCATTTGGCATATCAAACCTACATAAATAATATTCAAACTGGGTGGCTACCGAGCAATACCTTCGCACCAGATTTCCTCACTCAGGGGTTTAGACAATTTTTTATGCCAATGAGCTATTTTGCGGGTAATCTGTTGATACAAACCTGTCAGATTTTACTTGTCTCTGGGCTATTAGCGATTGTGGCAAGTGGCTTTTTTGGTGTCACACTCCATTTTGTTATCGGCTTTACCGATATGCTTGTTCTGATGGTCGCTATTTTTGTCTGTTGGTCCAAACTACAAACAAAAATGACATGGGATCAACTATACCTACTCCCTATCTACTCAAGCCTTAAAGCGATAAAGCAGGCTTACCACGTCTCTGCGGTTAAACTTGGGTTTTGCCTAGCCTTGTTTCAACTTCTAGTATTGCTAGCTTGTAGCTTCTTTTCCACATTCGAAACTGTGACTTTCTACTTAGTAATATTTACAGGCTCTGTAGCAGGATTTGTTCTTTGCGTTGCGCTAGGAAGCATGATTAAAAGCGCCCTTACGTTGTCGCTTTCCTGCATGTTCGTCGTCATTTTGCATAGTGCATTTAAATCTTACCTGTTAAATCACGAACAATCAGCAACCACCGTATATCTATTATTAGGTTACGTTGTGATTGCCACCTCACTGCTTGTTTACAGTAATAAGAAATTTGATTAAGGAGTACTCGGATCCGAGATGTCTCACGAAGAGGCGTTGCGCTAGCGATTGAACCACCAGAGACGGTGCAGGATAGAATATAAGAGTGATAGTGAACATAAGTCGATTATCACTCCTTTACAGCTGCAATTTTTAATGGGAGTGGGTTCGACTATTAATAAAATCGGTGACCGAAAACAACACCCCAGAGATCACGAAAGTAATGTGTATGCCTACTTTCCAAGCAAGCTGCTCACTGGTTAAATCTTGAGAATGAATAAAGACCTTGAGCAACTCTACGGCAGATATCGCTACTATGGCGCTGATCAGCTTGATTTTAAGCCCTGAGAAGCCAACTTTCCCCATCCAAGTCGGTTTGTCTTCTTGTGGTTCGACATTAAGCTTAGAAACAAAATTCTCGTAGCCACTAAAAATAATAATGATCAACAACCCAGCCAATAAAGCCGTATCAACCAATGTTAAAATACCAATGAGTAACTCTTGATTTGTCGCGGTAAGCGCACTGATGGTCATCACATAAAGCTGTTTAAAGAACTTAAGTAACAGCAACACAATCGCGAGTAGTAGGCCAACAAAGAACGGCGCTAACAACCATCGTCCTTTAAATAAGGTTCTTTCTAAGAGATGTTCATAACGATTAAATTGCTCATTCTCGGACTTGGTTTCTTGCTCCATGTTTTTGATTTTCACCATCTTTAGTAAGTTTGACTGAACCTATAAATGTAGCATCAACGCTTATATTTCTCACTATTTATTGACGTAAATTTGAATCAATTTTCTGCTCTTTAAGAGAAAATAAATTCGTTTTCCTTATTTTAAATTTTGCTTTAAAACATGCTTGTTCTTTCAACTAACAGGTAACACGAATGAAAACCTTAGTTTCATCATTAATCGCTCTATCTCTTTTTGCTTGTGTACAAGTACAAGCCGATGAAGAGTTACCAGTCGCGCCTGCAGATTTGGTTCAAGAGTTAACTCAAATGTGCCTTGATTGGGCAAAAGATGATGATGTACAAGCATCTGAGATGAAAAAATATGTTTTGAATTGCGTTAACGACGAGCTAGAAGCAACTGGCTATCAAAAAGTCAAAGACGTAAACATTAAGTAATACCAGTTCGCTTATTTAACCTGAGCTGCGGATAATTAATGCCTTTCTAGCAGCCAGTTTTAGCGCTAACTGCGTTGAATTCACTTCCAATAGCCAGCTATTGGTGCGTAAATTCGCCTTGTTTTCCCTAAAACTCTCTGGCTAGACAAGGAGAAAACTAAGTTGTGCTTTAGCAACAATGAGTTGGAACATTCCTTATCCAAGCCTCAGGTTATTTAAGTGATGGCATTCATGATGAAAAAGGCCGCTCAATGTGTTGAGCGGCCTTTTATTTTCAATAACACCTGAAAGCAATTATCGATGTTTGGCTAGCTGTTAAGCTTTCTTTTTCTTGGTAGTTTTCTCTTCTTCTACCCATTTACCATTGCTATACGTCGCTTTCCAACCCGTCGCTTTACCATCCACTTCTGTCATCACATATTGTGTCTTGGTTTTTCTAGAGTAGCGAACAATCGCAGGATTACCATCCGAGTCTTGCTCAGGCGCATCAGCCAAATAATAGAATTTAGGTGAAATTCTATCTCTGAAGCGTTTTAGCTCTGATACTTTCGGGGCTCTTGTCTCACGTGATTTCGGGAATGTGTGCGCCGCTAAGAAAATACCTGAAGCGCCATCTCGAAGCACAAAATGTGCGTCCGACTTTTCGCATTCTAGTTCCGGAAGCGGAACTGGATCTTCTTTCGGTGGTGCAGCTTCACCGTTTTTCAATAGCTTACGTGTATTTTTACAGTCTTCATTTGTACAACCAAAATACTTACCAAAACGACCAGATTTAAGCTGCATATCCGAGCCACACTTGTCACACTCAATTAGTGGTCCATCATAGCCTTTGATCTTAAATGCACCGGTCTCAATGACATAGCCCTTACACGCCGGGTTGTTACCACATACATGGAGCTTTTTCGTTTCATCGATAAGGTATGAGTCCATTGCCGTTTCGCAAATTGGACAACGTTTCATATGACGCAGCGATTCAGCTTCCGCCTCTTCATCCGCATCCGCGGCAACCGCTTCATCACCAGACACTAGATTGATTGTGGTGGTACAACGCTCTTTTGGCGGCAAGTTATAGCCTGTACAACCAAGGAATACTCCAGTAGAAGCAGTACGAATACCCATTTTGCGTGAACATGTGGGACAATCTATGTCCGTTTCAACCATCACATTTTGTCGCATGCCGCCTTCACTTTCATCGCCAGCTGCGATTTCTAGCTGGTTAGAAAAGTCGGCGTAAAACTTATCAAGTACCTGCGTCCATAAACGTTCGCCCTCTGCGATATCATCCAGGCGACCTTCCATTTTTGCGGTAAAGTCAAAGTCCATTAAATCGTTGAAATTCTCAACGAGTCTGTCAGTTACGATCTCGCCCATTTTTTCAGCGTAAAAACGGCGGTTTTCAACTCGAACATAACCACGGTCCTGAATCGTTGAAATGATAGCTGCATAGGTAGATGGGCGACCAATACCACGCTTTTCTAATTCTTTAACTAAGCTTGCTTCGCTGAAACGTGCTGGTGGTTTAGTAAAGTGCTGCTTAGGATCAATCGCAATAAGATCAAGCTTGTCGCCAACTGAAACACTTGGAAGCGCCTGCTCTTCTTCATTCTTCTTACGAACGGCTGGTTGTACACGTGTCCAACCATCAAAACGTAGCACGCGACCTTTCGCTTTTAACGTGTAATCTTCCGCGGCGACGGTCAGCGTCGTTAGATCATACTCTGCTGGCATCATTTGACACGCTACAAACTGACGCCAAATAAGCTCATAGAGCTTCTTAGCATCTGCCTCTACGCCGTCTAAATGACCTGATAAGATCGTCACGTCAGAAGGACGAATTGCCTCGTGCGCTTCTTGTGCGTTGCCTTTTGCGGAATAACGCAGTGGTGCTTCTGGAAGATACTTACTACCGAATTCACTATCGATATAGCCACGACACATTTCTAACGCGTCGTTTGATAAATTCGTCGAGTCCGTACGCATATAGGTGATGTAACCCGCTTCGTATAGACGCTGCGCTAACATCATGGTTTTCTTTACGCCATAGCCTAAACGAGTACTTGCCGCTTGCTGCATTGTCGAGGTAATAAATGGCGCACTTGGCTTACTCTTACTTGGCTTTTCTTCAACCTTGACTACTTCGTAAGCACTGTTTTCAAGCACTTGTACAGCAGTATCAGCCTGCGCTTTATTTACTGGCTTAAATGCTTCGCCTTTAAACTTAGTAACCGCTAGGCGAATATCATCTTTTGTTGCTTTAACATCGGCGTGAATATCCCAAAACTCTTCTGGAATAAACGCTTTAATCTCACGCTCTCGCTCAACAAGTAATCTCACAGCAACAGATTGTACGCGACCTGCCGACAACCCTCTTGCTACTTTTTGCCAAAGCAGCGGGGAGACCATAAAGCCAACAACACGGTCAAGGAATCGTCTTGCCTGCTGGGCATATACCATGTCGGTGTTAAGGTCGCCAGGCGCTTCAAACGCTTGGGTTATCGCGTTTTTGGTGATCTCGTTAAAGACCACACGCTTATATTTGCTCTCATCGCCACCGATAATCTGTTCAAGGTGCCAAGCAATGGCTTCCCCTTCTCTATCCAAATCGGTTGCGAGATAGATATGGTCAGCATCTTCAGCAAGTTTCTGTAGCTCTTGAACTACTTTTTCTTTACCCGGCAAAATTTCGTAATGCGGTTCCCAACCCTTCTCAGGATCAATCCCCATCCTCGCAACTAAATTTGCATAATCTTTTTGCTTTTTATATTGCGCTTTTTCTTCAGGTGACATTTTACGTACTTCAGCTGGCGACTTAGTTGCCAAGCCTTTCGTTTTACCTGCCCCTGAGGTAGGAAGATCTCGAACATGGCCTACACTGGATTTAACAATGTAATCCTTGCCGAGGTATTTATTGATTGTTTTTGCCTTCGCGGGAGACTCTACAATTACTAGCGATTTGCCCATAGCTGCCTATTTTTGACCGATTCTGTCTGATGTTTGCCCTTACTTGGGCGTTAAATTACTTATAGGTATATCTACAAACACCTATTGTTACAAGCTAAAAATACTAACTTTTCCCTGATCACCGAATTATTATCCAATTTATGTACAATATTCAGCCAATTTAGGGACGCATTCATATATATAAGGTTAAGGCACGGGAATATAAAGGAATAGAAACAAAAATGCCAACCCGAAAGTTGGCATTTGTTGAATTATCCAGCGTCTGTAACGCTTATTCCGATTGATTGTGTCTTTCGTTCGTCATCATCATCTCCCAAAGCTGGGAAAGTAAATTTGATCCCTAATACGCCAGAAAGTTTGTTGTTTGGCTCAGCTTCCCTCGCCAAAGTAACGTTGAAGAAGTTTGGCTTATCACTTGTGTAGTTCCCTAAGGTGCCAGACACACTACCACTGGTCAACTCACCGTTATTTGTTGAAATTTCGACTTCTGTACCTGCTGGAAGCGGATTACCAAACTCATCAGTGAAATAAATCGTGATAGGAACAGCTGATGGGCTGCCTGCCGCCGTGAAGTCTACACTGGCGAGGTCGCACACACCATCTACTCCAGATGGTTCAAGCACTAAGCCATTGCCACTTGGGCACGTATTCGAACCTGCAAGCGCAGCCGGCACTGTAAATCGCACAAAAGCATTATCACCAGACATTATCAATTCAAATTGTCTGTATACATTAACTAGCTCTTTAGTGCATTCTCCTGCGGCTTCAGCTGCTTCTGAACAAAGCAAACCATTATATTTGCCGTCCCCTTCATAAATATTGTTGCCATCGATATCAAAATCAAAGCGACCATTGTTATTGCTATCCATCCACCAATCGTCATGACCGCCATTTACAGTTCCGGTTGGAGAACAAGGTCCAGTGTTTGCGGCAGAATCACAATTCTCTTTATCAAAGCGACCATTCTCATTGGTATCTAGGAATGCTTCTGTAAGGTCAAACTCTTGGCGATATTCACCAATATCAAATCGACCATTACGGCGCTCTACTCCACCGCTTGATTGCTCATCTCTGAAATTTTCTTGGCCTTTAACAAAAGCCAACACACTTACACGCCCACCCATAACAATTCGTCTAAGCGCAGTTGTAGCGCCATCGTTCGACGAAGCGTCTTTTTGTCTTAGCATGCCATTAATACATGGTGCTGCATTACCAAAATATGGGTCACAGTTCCAATTAGCTGAACTTTGCTTTTGAGTATTTGATAATGTAGCTGCTAGCCTAGGTGCTACCGCTTCAAAGGTATTCGCATTACCGTCTATATCACCAATGCGGTTACCCCAACGATATTCATAGAAAGGTCTATCTCCTTGGCTACGCCATACCACAGTACAAGCAGCATTATTCGTTCTACAATCGTAAGTGTCCTCAGACTCAGTACTACCAATAGCACCGGCTTCAGCAATCACAGTTGCAGCAACGCCATCAGCATTAAACTGATTGAATTGATCACCAAAGAACAAGGTAATATTTGTTGTTACTCCATTATAATTAAGCGAGTTGGTATTGAATGTAACGGGGGAAGCGTCAAACGTATCCTGATCGGTGACACCTGAGCTTAAAATTAATCCCGACGATACACCAAAGATTTGCTCACTTAATGGGATTGTGTGCATTACGCCTGAAGGACAGCGGGCATCGTCGTTTGATGCATCTGCATCATTACAAGCGTTAGCAATATCCGTCCAACAGGTAATCGCATCACCTTCAGGCAAATTCACGTAAGATTCTTCTGGGATATAACACGCACTGACAACAAGCGGTCCTGGCACAATACCAGACTTAACCGTTGTTCTTACAATACCATTTGCATTGGTGTTTCCGGTAATTTGCGTAAGTGAGGCTAGGCCTTGCTCATCTGACAATCTAAAGTCGACTCGCGCTCGTGGAATTGCAAGGTTATCTTCATCTACCAGTTTAAAGCTCACAACAGATTGGGTTGGTAAACCGCCTTCACCAGGGGGTAAAGCAATAAACTGATTAAACCCATCTTCTTCCGGTAAAAATTGTACCGCTTGTGCAAGCGCGCTATCCACTTCAATAATCGTTTCTTGATTTATTGGAGAGCTGCCGTTTTGGATAGTAACAGAAATTCTATCTTCGCCTTGGCAACCTTTAGCACGGTATGTAGAACGGGCGATACCATTTGAGGTATTTACCGTTTCATCTAATTCTGCAAGCGCAGGGGTCGCTACGGAACAAGCTGAGCTAAATGCAACTTCAACAGCGCTATTGATTAATGCCCCATTCTGATCCTTTAACGTCACGGTAATAACCGTACTTCCACCTGCGGAAAGCTTTTGTTGAACTCCATTACTATCAACCAAACCATTGTCAATCGTAACATTCAACTGAGCAACACCAACATTAAAATTGATAGCCTGAGTGACATCAACATAATCTGGAGAGTTTACCGTAATAGTACCTGCGCCACCTTGGTTACCAGGCTGAAACTTTAGGATTGCAATACCAAAAGAATCCGTTAGCGCGGTGCCTGTCGATGGTAAAATAGCCCCTAAAGTAGTCTCAGCGCTAATTAACGCGTTGGCAATAGCATCACCTGTTTGGCTAGATGTCATTTTGATGAATACATCAGCAGTCTCGTTTGACGATACTTGATTGACACGAGTACACCCAGCAGCAATTGGATCTATCATTGCCTGATTTCGGCTATCATCCCAACCTGCAGGGCATTTACTTAACAACATAACCTCAAGTTTTGCTGACGCGGTTACATTACCGTCATCACCACCACCTTGAGAGGTAAAATCAAAAGATCTCGTTGCACTATTATCACCTTGAGTGTAAGTCGCCGTAATACGTCCAGCACCTACAGTAGCCGTCACTTTTAAAGTAATTGACGCTTTACCCTCAGTATTTGTAAGCACAGACCCTGAGCTGGGTTCCATGGTCGCAAATTCGTCGCTCTCAAAAACGACTCGACTATTTGCCAGAGGGCTACCATCTTTTGTTAACGTGGCAGTGATTACTAGAGGAGATAAAGATGAAAGTGTATTCGTTGAATTACCACTAGTATCCGCTCCTGAAAGCGTAATGGCATAAGTACCATCGCTACCATCATCACCATTACCATTATCTGTATCTTTTTGGATACTGCCGCCGCCACCGCACGCGGTCAGTAAGAATGCTAGCATCAGTATGCTAAAATAGCGCATCAAGGGCATTCACCTATCTCCCTAGCTAAGTTAATTTTATTATTGCTCAATAGTAACCCAATTTTAGCGATAAAATCACAATTTTTTATTAGATTAGATAGATTTTCTATCGTGAAATGCTGTTCATCTGCGCCAAGCCTGTTAAGCTTTAGCAGTTTTAAGATACATAGTGTTAGGACAATGTCAGAAAATCAAAAAATGGGCCTAACGGCGCGCATTATGATAGGCATGGTGTTGGGTGTTGTATTAGGCCTCACTCTTCAAGCCATCCTAGGTAAGAATAAAGAAATACTCATTCCTTTAGGTCTTTTCGACCTCCCCATTAAAGGTTTTTTCGTTGACGGTTTATTCCACATAGGTGGGCAAATCTTCATTGCAAGCTTAAAAATGCTTGTTGTTCCTTTAGTGTTTATTTCCCTTGTATGTGGCACATGTAGCCTTAGTGACCCAAAGAAATTAGGCCGCTTGGGTGGTAAATCCATTGGTTTGTATCTCATTACAACAGCAATCGCAATCACGGTTGCAATCACGCTCGCACTACTCATTGCACCGGGCGGTGGCGTTGAAATTCCAAGCAGCGCGTCATTTGACGCAAAGCAAGCGCCGACACTTGTGCAAGTTATAATCAACATGTTCCCGACTAACCCAATTGACGCGATGGCCAATGGTAACATGCTTCAAATCATCGTCTTTGCGCTGCTATTTGGTATTGCTATGGCACTAAGCGGAGATGCCGGTGCTCGCCTAGCATCTGTATTTGAAGATCTCAATACAGTAGTGCTTAAGTTAGTGACTTTATTGATGAATGTCGCTCCATATGGTGTATTTTGTTTGATGGCCAAGTTGTTTACAACCATCGACATGGGGTTAATCGCCGAGCTCGGCAAATACTTCATGGTAGTACTAGCAGCGCTGCTAATTCATGCATTCATTAACTATTCAATCTTATTTAAGCTGTTAACAGGTTTAAGCCCTATCATCTTCCTAAAGAAAATGAAAGACGCGTGTATGTTTGCCTTTAGTACCTCAAGTTCAAGTGCGACTATGCCAGTAACACTAGAGACTGCAACTAAGAAGCTAGGTGCACATAACTCAGTCGCTTCTTTCACAATCCCTCTGGGTGCAACCATTAATATGGATGGCACAGCTATTATGCAAGGTGTTGCAACAGTCTTCATTGCTCAGGTATTTGGTGTAGACCTCACCATTAATGACTATCTCATGGTTATCTTGACTGCTACTCTTGCCTCTGTTGGTACGGCAGGTGTGCCTGGTGTTGGTTTGATCATGCTTGCAATGGTGCTTAACCAAGTTGGATTGCCAGTTGAAGGTATCGCGCTTATCATTGGTGTAGACAGACTACTAGATATGACAAGAACAGCCGTTAACGTCACTGGTGACTGTATGGTAACTTGTGCTGTCGCTAAGTCTGAAAACGAATTTGATATTGATGTTTTCAACGACCCTGATGCAGCAAAAGAACTAGAAGAAACCACTTCAAAATCAAAAGCGTAAATATCAATAACGCAGCTAGGTATAATAGCTGCGTTATTTTCCTCAATAAGCTAACTCAATACTCTCTAGCGACATATCTGCAATCCATACCCTTTTCTTCATTGCCACTTTTTTCTAGGTACAGAATAGGGTTAAGCAGAAGATTCTCCGCGCCTAAGCACGTGAGCACTTTAGTTATAGCAGGATTTGGACATGGAGTTATCGGTAAGCCTCTCTCACCTCAAAGCTAGACCACTTATCTAAACATTTGCTCGGCTGAGTCCGGTTCGACAAATGCATTGTTGTGGATAAGAAAAAACCGCGCTATAAAGCGCGGCAGATTGATGATAAACCCCGCTTTTTTAAGCGGGGTTTATTTTTCCCAGTTGTTGGAGCAGTTTTCTCTGCCGTAAGTTTCAGCGTTGGTTTTTTTGTGTTGGCTAGGCTAATTATTGTGATTTGGTGTGTCCAAGATCGTTTTGAGGGCTTTTAGGGGGAGTTTTCGAGGTTTTTTGCTAGTGTGCAGCCATGAGCGCCATTTTCTTCATATTTTGACATGCCGCTGCTAACAAGCACTGCGCGGTCACTTTTGACAGACCTCTATATCTGCAGTAGCGATGTCCATGATGTTGTTTCGCATCAGCGAAGCTTCTTTCCACCGTTTCGGCTCGTCGTCGATAGAGCTTTTTACCCCAGTCGCTCAGCCTAATCGCATTGGCGTTTTCTACGCTCGATTGCCAAACATGCCGCGTTATAACTTTGGTTTGATTTTTACTGGCTGTACATTGATTTCTGACTGGACAGCGTCCACATTTGCTCGGGTCGGAATGATAGTGACGATAGCCTGTTCGGCTTGTTGTTTTGTAGATTAGGGTTTCACCTTGCGGGCACAGGTAAGTATCTGTATCGGCTTGATATTGATACTCACGTTTGGCGAAGTAGCCTTTCTTTTTATTTGGTCTTCGATATCCCAGCACGCCAACTAATTGCCTTTCTTCCAGATTGTGGCATACCGCGGCGGTAAAATAGCCTGCATCTAGCCCAACCGCGATAGGGTTGAGTGCAAAGGTATCGAGCGCTCTGTCGAGTCGACTGATAATAGGTTGTGAGTCATGGACATTGCCTGCGGTGGCGTGTGTATCAACAATAATGCCGTGTTTACCATCCACAATTCGATGGTCTAGATAGAAGAACCCTTTTGGCTTTTCATCCCGTACCATAAACCCGCTATCTGGGTCGGTGCGGCTGACTTTGGTTGGTTTTGTGCAAGTTGTTTCTTCCTTACACTTCAGGGGCTTTTTTCCTTCATCCTCCCGGTCTTGCAGTACTGCTTCGTTCAATTGCTCTACATACACTGAAGGACTGACTTTTAAGTCTTCTATGTCATAGCGCTTTTTATTGGCATTGGCTTTGAGGTGTGTACTGTCAGCAAATAAGCTATAGCCACCTATGAGTTTTTGTTTCATCGCTTGGCGGACAATGTTATCGAAGATGGATTGATAAATATTGCTGTCTTTAAAGCGCTTTATGCGGTTTTGGCTTAGCGTCGAGTGGTGGATGACATCTTCAGTTAGTCCCACACCTAAAAACCAACGATATGCGACATTGACTTGGATTTCCTTAATCAAGCGACGCTCGCTTTGAATGCCAAACAGGTATCCAAGAAATAAAATCTTGAACATTCGCACTGGGTCAACCGCTGGGCGACCATTGTTTTTACAGTAGAGATGGGCGACTTCATCGCGGATGAATTCGAAATCAATCGCAAGGTCAATCAGGCGAACTAAATGGTCTTTTGGAACCAATTGGTCGATAGCGACCATTTCTAGTTCATATTGCTGAGGGGTTTTGTCTTTAAGCATGGTGAACTCCCTAAACTCACTACGCTTATTAGATCAAAGGGCTAGATCTGTGTCCAGCCCTTTTTCAACAGTCTGCCGCGCTATAAAGCGCGGCTTCTTTCATTTTAATAAACGCTAACCTATTAGAATTGGTATGCAAACTTCACGTATGCTTGACGACCAAGGATACTGTGCGTTTTATTGTCAATTCCCATAGACTCTGAAGGAGCAAGCGGCGCTTCCTCATTAAACAAGTTAGACGCACCAAGCGTTACTGTCAGCTTTTCTACGCCAATATAACTGACGCTTGTATCAACGGTAGTCCATGAATCAATCTCATATTTATTGCCATCACTATCGGCAAGGTCTTTATACGAATCAACATAGTTTACGCTGATATTTGCAAGCCAATCATTCTTGGCCCAGTCCATGCCCGCAGTCCAACGGAACTGTGGGTGCTGGTATTCTCCATTGAGATCTTCTGCAACATTGAATGTGTTACCTTGATCGTCACTTTCAAATGATTGCTCTTCAAAGTTAAGTGCGTAAGTTAAGTTATAATTGAACTTAAACTCACCCATTTCACGTGTAGTTAATGCGTAGGCTAAGTTAACATCGAAACCGTCTGTTTCACGACCACCAATATTAACAAAGGTGTCGTTAATAGTTAGAATACGACCAAGTGTGCTGCCCTGATTCGGCGCACGCACCACCAAATTAGGATCGGTACCACAACAATCAACTAACTTCTGTGCACCTATCTTCTTGATAAGATCTTCTTGATCATAGTTCCAGTAATCCACACCGATACTAAAGTCATCGGTCGCTTGCCACACAACACCTAAGTTGTAGTTTTCTGACTCTTCTGGTTGTAGGTTTTTGTTACCAGACACAATCGCAGTGTATTCATACGGGCTACAATCATCATCAGCGCCAGTTTGGCGACAACGCTCGCGGTCTATCACGCTTGGAGATTCGTCTGTTCTACCTAGATGTAGCTGCACAAGAGAAGGTGCTCTAAATGCTGTCCCCCAAGAACCACGAACCACAAGGCTATCAAGTGGTGACCAACGAAATGCTACTTTTGGATCGGTTGTTGTCCCAAAGTCACTATAGTCTTCATAACGCAATGCTAATTGTAGCTCTAGCGTATCTAGCACTGGTACGCTAAATTCTGCGAATATCGCAGTGTTGTCGCGATCACCGTTCGCTTGCGTCGCTTCTGTACCAAAAATTTCACCTCTGATGTATTGGCTATCTGGGTTATCTTCGATTTTCTCGTAGCGATGTTCGAAACCAAACGCTGCAGCAACGTAGCCTGCACCCAATTCAAACAGTTCACCTGAAATGGTACCGTCTAATGATTGCATGGTTGATGCACCATAACGTGTGGTCGTGGTCTCAAAAAACGCCAGACCTGCTTCTGTATTGGTGCTGGGTTCAAATGGGTTCCAAAGACCCTCATCAATCGCTTGCTGCGCTCTTAGCTTGTTAGGGAAACCATCAAAACCCTTTTCAACTGCACTTGAACGAATAGCAGAATATGCAACTTCCCAAGACCACGCATTCCACTCACCACGAGCACCAAGGACTGCGCGGTAGTATTCAGAATCAACATCTTTTTTACGGTTACCGATATCGACTGTACGACGACGCATTGAAATATCTACACCATGTAAGAAATGGTCTGGGTCGTTAAATAGTGGATGGTTTGGGTTATCACCATCCATAAACAGTTCTGTAAAGCTTGGACTACCTGCACCTTGAATGAAAGTTGTAGAATGCTGTGCCGAAAGTTCAGCAAAGCCTTCAATACCATCGGTGATCTCTTGTACACCGTTATAGTTAAAGCTAATACGTTCTGTCGAAGGAATTGCGGTCATGTGTGGCGCGTAGTCGTAGCGACAAATATCACCAATATCTAAAGCAGGATCGCATTTATCATTACCCCATACGTCCGTAAAGATAGTCTGTCTTACCTGAGTGCCATCGTCTTCAACACGAACAACGGGTAATCTCGCCCACTGCTCGTCTGTTAACATGCTTCTCATTACTTCAACACTACCAGGAACACCAGCAGAACTTAATGAGTTATTACCACCACGAAAACGCTGATCAGCAGATGCCGTATAGTCACGATCTGCATACGTTAAGTGACCGCGTTTAAAGTAATCTAGTGAAAAATTATGGTGACCATTTTGTGTTGATGAGCCCCAAAGAAGGGTAAAGTTTTGTTCTTCGGCACCACCATCTGCGGTGTCTGAGATTTTACCTGCAACTTCAAAACCGTCGATATCATCACGAAGAATGATGTTAATAACACCCGCTACTGCATCCGAACCATAAGTCGCAGAAGCGCCATCTTTTAGAATATCGATACGTTTAACCGATGACACCGGAATGGTATTTAAGTCCACAAATGATGTTTCGATATCTTTTGCAAATGGGCTAACCGCAACGCGGCGGCCATTGATTAATACAAGTGTCGATGATGCCCCTAACCCTCTTAGAGCAACACTTGATCCACCATTTGCAGTGTCATCGCTTGAGTTACCTTGCGTACTAAAAGTACCAGTACCCGATACCGGCAGCTTTTGCAACGCGCCAATAAGGTCCGTTGATCCCGTTGAAGCTAGATCAGCTGCTGATAAACTTTGGATTGGTGACGGGCCTTCTAAATCTGTTCTTTTAATGTGAGAACCGGTCACTTCAATACGTTCAACTTGCTTCGTTTCTTCAGCCTTAACTTGTTGATTCATGCCGATTAAAACGGCAATAGAGAGCGCACTGAGTGGTAATTTATAGGTCATCCTGTTTCCCCTTAAGTTGATAATTACACTGTAGTTTTTTTAATAATCCAGCCATTATTAGCATACCGAAGCAACTTTAACAATGCATTTATTTAACATTAAGTTTCCAATTTGGGTGTCTAATAGCAGAAATTCACGACGAATAGATATCGTTATTTGCCAGTGTGAATTATTGTCAAAAGAAGGATTAAAGGTAATAAGAGAGGGTTTTATCTGTAAGAAATGCAAGGGTAAAGTAACGTCCAACGAATTTAGTTAGTCTGAATAGCTCCGACTAAAGTCTATAGACGTTACTTTATATTATGATGGGCTAATTATAGTGCCAGCCAAGGTTGCACTGACTTCACATTAGCAGAGTCAGCAAAATGTGTATTGTCGTTTGACCACGTCTTCGGGACGCTGATTTGACAGACTTGCAACTCACACTTCATTGTAGCGTCGGTAACGGTTTGACTTCTGCCAAAGGTCACAATAACTCCCTGTTGCTCAGGCAGCAAAAATGACAGTAAGTTTTTAATAAAAAAGCCTGAGAGATCAGCCAGTAGCTCTTCAAATTCCTGTTGCATTTTATAAAGGTCAGCTTTGCTCAAAGATGTTGTGTTAAATAACTCAGCTTCAATCTGCATTTTTAGCTGGCAGTCCGAGTTTGCGCCCTTCGTTTCAATCACTACTTTTGCTTTGTCTTTGTCCAATTCTTTGTCAAATGGCAGCAAGAGCTGCGCTTCATCAGTGTACGACAATGGAAAGCTCGCTTCCTCGGTCACAATATTACCCGTCGTGATTTTACAGGCTTGCATACTCACTGTATCAACAAGGTAAAAACCCACACGTGCAAACTCAAACTCGCCTTTACTTACCACTTTTAGTCTGTCGTAAAAGCTGTCGTATGCAAAGGTGACCGTTTTAGCAGAGGCTATCGCACTCCAAAGTGCCATTATCAGGACAACTACAATCTTACTCTTCATCAAAATACGCTCGGTTATGCCTTATCATATCGTTAAGTTCGTTCACGTAGTCTTCACCACGCTCTGAATAACTCAACAGACCACTTGTTAATACTGTCGCGTCAATCGGCGCTTTTTGAGCTCGCAGCTCTGCTCGTACCGAACGCAACTCCCTGTATGCATCATTGGTGTTAATATTTCTAAAGTATGACTTGACCGCGGCTCTTACCGACTGAAATGCTCTAACTTCGTGATCGGCCGCATCTTCTCGCCGCTTCGGCACCATGCCGCAGCCTTTGGTGTAACACCATTGGCCAAAAAAGTTTAACCCAATCCGTGCAAACCGTGACGTGCCCCAGGCAGATTCATTAGCAGCTTGCATCAGCGCCAGCTCTTTAGGAATAATATCCACTCGGCGCAGTGCTCTTTTGAGCGAAGATTCATTGATGGCTTCGCCTTTTAAATCATACTTGGTGAAAATCATCGCAATCTTTTCTATTTGTTTGCGTGTTAGCGTTTCATCAAATTGCACCATCATCAGAGCGATTTCAAGCGTTGCCCGCTGCTCTAAGATCTGTTTATTTTCGGCTTCTACATGCGGTTTAATAAAGTCGAAAAACGCCGTTTTCTTTTCCTTAATGTCACGAATGGCTGAAAAATTGGGTAGCTTTACGCTATGGAGTGGCTTTTCCGGCACCTTAGGTACAACCTCTGCACCGGTATCCTCTTGATCTAAGGTAGAATCTTGAGGACCTTTATCTTGGATAAAAGGATAAATTAACGCCCAAATGGTCACTAGGGCAACAATGAGTTTAATCAGTTTAGCTTGCATACTTCTCCTCGCAGTGGCGTTGTTCTGGAAACGGAGTCTCTTTCCTTAAGTCTCTAAGAACTTTTCTCAAGCTCGCTCAATAACAGTTTTATTCTGTTACTATAGTTTGATAGAGCGTTGATAAATTGCGCCAAAATAACAGTATTCAAAAATAGCGGCTGATAATATCAAAAGCCACAATTAAACGCGAATTTTCGTTCAGTTATCGTACATAGTTTAGACGAGTTTGAGATATAAAGAAAAAGGAACAGAAGTATGACGTCTAACGCTTGGCAACAGCGTCTGCTATCGCAGCAAAAAAACCGCCCTAACGACAATCGCTCAGCATGGCAAATAGATCGTTCTAGGATCATACATGCCGCTGCTTTTAGGCGCTTGCAAGCCAAAACCCAAATTATGGCAATCGGCGTCAACGACTTTTACCGGACTCGCTTAACGCACTCTTTGGAAGTATCGCAAATAGGCAGCGGTCTACTGCGCCATTTAAGAAAACAACATCCTGAATTTGAGCACTTTCCTTCGACAAGTCTTATTGAAACTCTGTGTCTAGCGCATGATATCGGCCACCCACCTTTTGGCCATGGTGGAGAAATAGCGCTTAATTACCTTATGCGTGATCACGGAGGGTTTGAAGGAAACGCCCAAACCTTGCGTATCGTCACCAAGTTGGAACCATACACTAAAGGTTATGGCATGAACTTAACGCGCCGCACCTTATTAGGTTTTATTAAATATCCTGCATTAATCGACACACTTTGGTATCACCAACCAACACAAACACAAAGTCGAAAATACATATTGTCTAGTGATTGGCTGCCTGCTAAAGGCATTTATCAATGCGACCAATCGGTATTTGATTGGATCCTCTCGCCATTTTCTCAAAACGACCAAATAAAGCTGCAAGAAACCGAGGTAAAAGACACCTTCCGTCGCAAGACAAAGTTTAAATCGTTAGATTGCGCCATTATGGAATATGCCGATGATATCGCCTATGCAGTTCATGATTTAGAAGATGCGATTGCAACCGAGACCCTTAACGAGGCAGCATGGCATGATTTTGCGCTGCCTGAATTACAAAAGTTAGACTCATCTTGGCTAAAGCACAACTTACAACGCGTAAGCGAGAGTTTATTTTCAGAAGATGAATCTAATCGTAAAGATACCATAGGTGAGCTCGTCAACCTGTTTATTGTGCACTGTAAACTCACCGTTCAAGACTCAGATTTTGACTCAGCCCTACTTCATTTTACCGTTGAGATGGCACCCGAATTTCAGGAAATCCTGCAAGTATTAAAAGTGTTCGTATATCGAAGATTAATTCGTGAACCTAAAATGCAGCAAATTGAGTTTAGCGGTCAAAACCTGCTTATTGATTTATTTGAAGTTTTTGCCAGTGATCCCATGCGATTATTGCCGTATACAACCCAAACATTGTACCTGCAAGCAACCGATGAAACGCAGCAAATGCGTGTGTTAGCGGACTATCTTGGTGGCATGTCTGATGAGTATGCAAGAAAAACGCATCGACGCTTATTTACCGGGGAATTGTAAACTCTATTCGTAGAGCCAAAACTTAATCATGAGAAATTCGCATACATTGGCAATTAACTCATTCTTTAATTTTTCTTAAGCCTTTCTTAAGTATCTGCATATATGTTTTCAGCGTAGCTTGATATTTTTCAGTTGGAGCATATATGCCAGCCAAAGCCGTTGCGGTATTCGTGTTAGTCTCTTCGATCACTCCTGCGTTTGCGGGTGACCCATTTAGCATCGTCTCTCTTTGCAATAATAACGCTGAACATCGTAATAAAATGGCTCGACAGACGGATAAAGCAAGTCAAGAGAAAAACATCAAGATTGAGTCTATCGAAATAAACTCAAACCCTATTTTTAACCCAGACGACCCAGAAACGACCTCTTTCCATGATTTCGTAAACTGGCTGCATATAGAAACCCGAGATGCGACTATCGCTTCTCAACTCCCTTTTCAGGCTGGTGACCTAGTCAGCGAGGCCGATATTTTAGAGGCTGAGCGGATCTTGCGTGCTAAAAAATACATCAGAGAGGCGAAAATTAACTATGCCAAACCATGCAGCAGTGCCGAGCCACAGAAAATATCAGTGCAAACGTGGGACACCTGGAGTTTGCTGCCCAGCGTAAACTTTGGCCGAAGTAGTGGAAACAATAAGTTAAGTTTGGGGTTTAAAGAGGAAAACTTGTTAGGGTATGGCGTTAGGGCATCCGTAAAATACAAATCTGACCATGAACGTTCTGGTTACCATAGCGTATTGCAAATGCCTGCGCCATGGCAACCACATGCCATGATAACAGTGCAAGCAGATGATTATGATGACGGTCAAATATTTATGACTGACATTTATCAACCTTTCTATCAGCGCTCCAGCTCTTTGTTATATAGAGCTTATATTAATGCACAAGAGCAAACGACTTCTATCTATCATAACGGTCAAACAGAAAGTCAGTTTCGATATAATGGTACATCTGCGCAGTTTGCTTATGGCCGTTTATGGCAGCAAACCAATAGCACCACACTAAGGTGGATAGCCGGTGTCGATTACCAAGATGTGAGCTACGACGAGCAAAACTTAGCCACAAGAGATAACCTTAATGACTTCAAGCTGTTAGCGCCTTGGATTAGCCTTCAATATATTGAAGATAATTACATCGTGCTGCAGGATGTAGACTTAATCAATCACAGTGAAGATTTCAACCTCGGATGGTCACTTGCGGCCAAGGCAGGTTTTGATACCGAAGCGGACGGAGTTGGCTCAATTTGGGAGTTTTCAGCCAACAAAGCATGGCTATTTAATGAGGATGTCTTATACCGATTTAAAGCATCAACCAATGCCCAAATTGGCACGCAGCAAGGTGATAGAGTATGGTCTACTCTCGCTGCTAAGGTAAATTATCGCTGGACCGATAGTTTTGCTTTTTATGCTGATGTCATTGCTGCGTGGCAAAACAAGGAGTTTGCCGAGCGTCCTCTTGCTCTCGGTGGAGATGAAGGGATCCGTGGCTTCCCACAAAGCTATCAACAAGGTACGCAAACGGTCAAATCTTCATTCGAACTCCGTATGTACCCCAACATTAATATTTATCAGCTGGTTGATTTAGGATTCGTTGGTTTTGTTGATATGGGAAAAGCAATCGGGAATATACAGCACCCTAATATGAGCAATAACATGCTCGGCAGTGTAGGGCTCGGAGTTCGTTTATATTCCGCACGTTCAAGTAACGAAAACGTAGTGCATATAGACTTTACTAAACCATTAAGTAATTACCCTGAAGTTGACAGCTGGGAACTAGGTTTATCAGTAGAGACTCACTTTTAAATAGCGCCTCAAAGGGTCAATGTAAAGGTGATGGTGCTCCCTTCCAACGTAACAGTGAGTTCCGCGTCAATGGCTTCAGCAAAGGCCCTAGCAATAGGCAACCCCAAGCCAAAGCAATCATTCGCGCTTCTCGATTGGTCGCTTTGCCATAGTGGTTCAAATAACTGTGCTAAATTCACACTTTCGAGCTCGCCGGAAACCTGATTGCTCACTCGAACATTTATTCCATCCATCGCCCCTTTTTCAACAACAATAAGTGCTTTTGAACCCAGTACACGGTGACGCTTGGCATTTTTTAGTAAGTTACCAATGATACTCTCGACTGCCATTAAGTTGGTCTGAATTGGACATTCTGAGCGAGTTGTCTGAATCTCAACGTTATCAAGTGCTATCTCACCTATCGAGCGGTTGACGACTTGCAATACATCAACAACATCGTCTTTGGGTAGCTTTATCTGCTCGTATTTATGTAGCAACATTACATTGGTGACGATGTTTTTCATCCGCTGACTTATTCTTAATACTTCTGGCACAAAGTCATCCGCCAGTTCATTGTCTTCCGGGAAGCGTGAAATAACTTCCGCCAAATTAATAAGCTCCGTAATGGGCGTTTTTAATTCATGCGAAATATCTGAGGTTAAGCGCTTTTCTCGCAAGTACAATTGTCTGTTTTCAACAATAAAACGGTTTAAGCTTTGCTCAACGGGTAATAACTCAGAGACTGGCTTTTCTAATATTATGGTGTCTGAATCGTTAGAGAAATTTAGTTTGGCTATCTGAGCATTCATACTATTCAACGGCGCGAGACCAACATCGACCGTTTTACGAACAAAGACACGAATAAACACCACAACACATACGATAGTCACGATAAAAACGATATCAATGAGCCAAAGAATAAAGTCCAGTCCCTCCGACGAGGCCGCGTAGGCAATAACAAGCTCATCATCAAAAGATTTTCTTTCCCCTTTTAGGGTATGGATCTGCGGAATAAAACGGGTATATATGATCCGTCCTGCACGACCATCTGGCAGGGTTTCACTTACCACTTTACTTTCACCAAGTGATAACGACAAATAGGGTAACTCGTGTTGCGAAAAAAGATCTAAGCTGTCAGAGCGTGCAAACACTCGGTCGTTCAACCAGATTTGATAATATTCAGGCTCGATATTACCTGTAAACTCAGGTAAAAACTCACCGGAAAAGTGTAGTTCTAGATGATCTTCATCTTCAGAGACTAGCGTCATCAGCATACCAACTTTTGTATGCATCGCTTTGTCGAATTGTGAGTCAATCCAAGAGTCAACAGCCAAATCTGTGGCGAGTAAAATGGCGACTACAACACCTGTGATGGTAATTGATAATGTTCTAACTAAGTTCCCTCGGATCGACTTCATGGTAGTTGCTCAACATAATATCCAAACCCGCGTTTAGTTTTAACTGGCAAGCATTGACCCAGCGCTTTGACCTTTTTGCGTAGCGAAGAAAGGTGAGCTTCGATGGCATTTTTCGACACACTATCGAAATTTCCGGTAATATAAGTGCTCAATTTTTCTGGTGTAATAATCTTATTTTGATTAGTAAACAAACATTCCAAAATTTTATACTCATTGGGTGTTAAGTCTATCCGCTGCCCTGCAATTAACGCCGACTTTAGCTGCAAGTCAATGGTCAAGAAGCCATACACGATTTCATCACCATCTTGTTTAAATGCCCCTCTTCTCATTAGCGTTAATAGCCGTGCATGCAGCTCATCAAACGAAAAGGGCTTGGCGAGATAGTCATCTGCACCACTTAATAAACCCAGCACTCGGTCTTCAGGTTGTGACTTTGCTGACAACACCAACACTCGAGTGTCGTTCTTCTGTTGTCTTAGCGCTTTAAGCACACTTATGCCATCCAAACTGGGCAACATGATATCTAAAATAATTACATCATAGTGATCCATCAGCGCCATACTCAAACCGCTAGAGCCATCCGCCGTATCATCTACCGTAAAACCCAGTTTAGAGAGTCCTAAGGTTAAGCTGCGACGCAAGGACTCAGAATCTTCAATCAGTAACACATTCATAAATAAACCTTTGGCTAGTGCTTAATATCACATAGCTTAGTTGCTCAAACTTAAGATTCGCTAAAGAGAACTTCAACTTTCATTAATTCCGAAGGATTTCCTAAGCTTTTCTTAAGTTTCGTCGGATAGTCTTGTGATAAATGCAGCTATTCTTAACACTCTATGAACAAAGTACACTTTTCAACTCCTTATGCAAAACCCTTCATGGTGTTTTTTCTTTCCTTGTTGATGATTTTGACGCTTAGCCGTTTAGGACTATCAGCTTGGATGTTAGAGAGAATGGCAGGCTCTGATCCTTTGACCTTTGTGATATCAGGCCTGCGAGTTGATTTGAGTACTACCGCTTATCTCGCAATACCGCTCTTATTATTAATGGTCGCGCACTATTTTATACCCAAGCCATTGAAGCCTTTACTTACTGCGCTAGTAACGGGATATATTGCATTGGGTATTGCATTTGTCCTACTACTCGAAGCTGCAACTCCGGCATTTATTTTGCAATACGACATCAGACCAAATCGTTTATTTATTGAGTATTTGATTTACCCCAAAGAAGTCATTTCAATGTTGTTGAGTGGTCACTTGGGCACAGTGATATTCACCCTACTTTTATGTACTTTGGCTTTAATAACCACCTTGAGATATTTTCCTCGCATTGGCAACGATGTGCCATCAAAACGGAATATAGCTATCTCTACTTTTTGTAGTCTTATCTGTTTAGCGCTGTTAGCAAGAGGCACTCTGGGCCATAGACCGCTTAACCCTGCTACCGTCTACTTCTCACAAGATGCATTGGTTAATTCGCTGACCATCAACTCGGCTTATAGTGTTGCGTTCGCAGCAAAAAATATGGGTAGCGAAAAAAGTGCCAGTGCGCTTTATGGTTCGCTATCCGAAGCTAAGGTTTTTGATACGGTAAGAAAAGCAAGTTACAGACAAGATTTTATCTCAAATACACTTCCTACCTTAGCCACTAATCCGGCATACCATCAGGGCAAAAAGAAAAATTTGGTAATTATCTTGGAAGAAAGCTTAGGCGCGCGTTTTGTAAGCTCGCTAGGAGGAGCAAATCTAACCCCAGAATTAGATAAACTGTATCAAGAAGGCTGGGGGCTGGAGAACCTCTACGCAACGGGCACCCGTTCGGTCCGCGGAATTGAAGCCGTGATCACCGGCTTTGTACCTTCACCGTCACGCTCCGTCGTTAAGCTTTCAAAGTCTCAGCAACAGTTTTGTACGTTGGCGGATATTTTAGCCCAAGAAAACTATACCACACAGTTTATTTATGGTGGCGAAAGCCACTTCGATAACATGAAAAGCTTCTTCTTAGGAAATGGCTTTCAACGTATCGTTGACTTTGATGATATAGAAAACCCGGAATTTGTTGCGTCTTGGGGCGCCAGCGATGAAGATCTGTTTAATCAAGCGGATAAAGAACTAACTCAGCTGAGTGAAGAAGAAAAGCCATTTTTTAGTTTGATCTTTACATCTAGCAATCACGACCCGTTTGAAATTCCTGACGGAAAAGTATTGTTACCAACAAATCATAAAAGTGATAAACCTGCGCGAGATCTCGCTATCAAGTACGCCGACTATGCCCTCGGAAAGTTTATTGATAAGGCCAAGCGAAGTCGTTATTGGCAAGATACTATCTTCTTAGTTGTTGCAGATCATGATGTCAGGGTGTATGGATCCGAGCCCGTCCCTATTAAGTCTTTTCATATTCCAGCCGTTATTTTGAATTCAGACTTTGATCAAAAACAAGATAAAAGATTGGTCAGCCAAATTGATTTACCTGTCACTTTGCTTTCTTTAATAGGGGTTGAGCGCCCAACGCCTATGCTTGGCTTTGACTTAACCAAACAATATCCAGTGCAAAGAGCGATGATGCAATATTACGATAATTTTGCCTACATTGAAGATGACAAAGCCGCCATTTTGATGCCAGGCAACAAAGTGAGTTATTGGCAATATGACACGGCAACTAAGATGCAAAAACCACTGGTGAATACAACACACACCGCTGATTTGAAAGAAAAAGCACTATCTCATGTATTATTTAGTAATTTGGCCTATCAGGAGCAAATTTATCGATTAAAAGAGTAAAGCATAAGGTTGTCTTAAGTATTTCTATAGAAAATAAAGATAACTTAGTTTTTATTTTCTCGTCAGGAGTTGGATATGTTTAAATTTTTAAAACATATCTCCCCATCAGGCTATACCAGTCTGATGGTTCTCGCCACCTTTTATTGTACCTTTGCTTTTAATAGCCTATTTTTTATCAAAGTATTTAATGTTTCTACAATACAGGACTGGTCCGATTGGCTATTTTTAGCATCTGTCCCTATCCTTTTGTTTTTCCTGACACTGTTACTATTTAGTTGGTTTTCTTTAATCACCTTCGTACGGCCTTTTCTATTCATTACCATTGTGCTATCCAGTGTGTTGCTATACGCATCAATAAACTACGGCGTAATATTTGATAAAAGCATGATGCAAAACGTTATTGAAACAGACACGGGGGAAGCATTTTCATATTTAAATATAAACCTAGTTCTTTTCGTACTAACTTTGGGTTTAATTCCTGCTTATTTAATGACAAAAAACAAAATAAGGCAGCCACTCAAGCAAAGACTAAAATCCTTTATTCTCATTAACTTTGTTTCAATTACCTTCATCTCTTTGATAGCATTTAGCTTTTATCAAAACTATGCCTCCGTTGGTAGAAACAACAAAGAAGTCGCAAGCTATATCACGCCATTTTCATTTTATATTGCAGGATATAAATACCTGAGAGATAACTATTTTTATCCTCCATTACCATTTCGATTACTAGATAAAACACCTGCTTTAGCTTCCAAGTCAGGTGCGAATATTACCGTTGTTGTTGTTGGTGAAACTGCACGTGCAAGCAACTTTTCATATGGAGGCTATAAAATAGATACTAACGAATACACTAAACAGGACGGCATCAAATATTTCAGTAACATGTCATCTTGTGGCACAGCGACAGCAATTTCAGTACCCTGTATGTTTTCACGGCTAGATAGAGCAGGTTACAATAGCCGTCTTGCTCAGAGCCAAGATAACGTGCTTGATGTGATCCACAGGGCTGGCGCCGAAGTGTTTTGGATAGACAATAATAGTAGTTGTAAAGGTGTATGTAATCGGGTTGAGAATTATCGAATTGATACTAACAAGGATAACCCGCTGTGCGACGGTAAGTATTGCTTTGATGAGGTACTAATCCCATCACTTATGAATACCATAAACAACGCGCAAACAAGCAATATTGTTGTTGTCTTACATATGATTGGCTCGCATGGCCCAACTTATTATCGCCGTTACCCTAAAACACAGCAAAAATTCCTCCCAGATTGCCAACGCAGCGATATCCAAAATTGTACGCCTCAAGAATTAGTGAACACCTATGACAATACCATCGCTTATACAGATTTAGTGTTGCACAAAATCATTACACAACTGTCTTCGTTGGACGCAGAAGCTGTCAACATGCTCTATGTTTCCGATCATGGCGAATCACTTGGTGAAACCGGATTATATTTACATGGCTTTCCATATCGTCTAGCGCCTAAAGAGCAAACTCAAATCCCGATGATTTACTGGAGTAATCGGCTAACAAATAAAAACTATAGTGGTTGCATTGACGCTGTAAAACAGCAACCCCTTTCTCATGACAATATCTACGATACGTTACTTGGCTTAACGCAAGTTAAGTCGAAAACCTATCAGTCCAAAAAAGACATATTCGCAACCTGTCGAACTCAATTACTCGCAACTAATGGAGAAACTAATGCATTTTGATAACACCAATAAGCCAACTGGAGCAAAACGACTATTGCTGGCGCTTGGACACTCATTTAGAGCGTTTAATTGGCTCACAAAAAATGAATCCGCCTTTCGGCAAGAGCTTATTCTATTGCTGGTTACTATCATTTTGCTATTTACACTTGAACTTTCACTCTATGAGCGCGTTATGTTGTTTTGTGCAACGCTGTTTGTGATGTTTGCAGAGATAGTGAATACCGCTATTGAAGCGACAATTGACAGAGTCGGTTTAGAGATCCATCCACTGTCGGGGCTTGCCAAGGATTTGGGCTCGGCTGGCGTGTTGATCGCACTTATCGTTTTTATCTGTATCTGGGGCAGCTGTTTATATCAAAACCTCTACTAGCAAGTAATGGCCAATCAAGCTTATGTTTGGATGAGAGAAGCCAAACATAAGCTTTAGCGCTAACCCATTACTTCCTTCTACGTTTGGTTCTTGTTCCTAAAATCCGCTTTTTATCCCTTTGTTTTTTAGATTTTCCCGTATTGCGGCGATTATCTTTAGCTTCTCGTGTTAAATCAGGCTCATAGCCCGGCAGCCACTGTGGGGCAAAGCGCTCATCAAGAAAGATCTCGATTTCTTCTAATAACCATTGCTCATCAATACTCACAAGCGAAATGGCTTGGCCGTTTTGTCCAGCACGACCACTACGGCCGATACGGTGCACATAGTCTTCAGCAACATAGGGTAACTCAGCATTGAAGACATAGTTTAGCGAGTCAATGTCAATGCCACGAGCTGCTACATCCGTTGCGACCAAGACGCGAATTTCACCTGATTTGAATTGAGATAGCGCTTTGTCACGCGCGCCTTGAGACTTATCACCGTGGATCGCTGCAGTTTTAAGGCCATCCTTATTCAATTCTTTTGCGTAGCTATCAGCACTATTTTTTGTGCGAGTAAACACCAGTACCTGATGCCAATTATTTTTGCCAATCAAGTGGGAGATCAATTCACGTTTGCGATCTTCGTCTACCGAATAGAAAGTTTGCGTAACTGTACTTGCGGTGCTGTTCTGGGATTCAACACCTACTCGCTTAGGGTCGTTCAACCAAGGCTTTACTTGG
This sequence comes from Pseudoalteromonas sp. DY56-GL79, assembly GCF_041414765.1. Classification (NCBI taxonomy): domain Bacteria; kingdom Pseudomonadati; phylum Pseudomonadota; class Gammaproteobacteria; order Alteromonadales; family Pseudoalteromonadaceae; genus Pseudoalteromonas; species Pseudoalteromonas sp. DY56-GL79. Next base: position 151,290 of record NZ_JANHZS010000004.1, read on the forward strand.
GATAACACAGCATCGTCAACCGTAGCTGAAAATAGCAACGTTTGACGCTTAAGCGGCATAGTACGCATGATCCGCTTAATTTCCCCCATAAACCCCATATCTAACATGCGATCAGCTTCATCGAAGACCAGGTGTTGAATATTTTTGAGTGTTAATGTGCCTTTGATTAGGTGATCAAGTAAACGCCCAGGTGTCGCCACCACTACGTCTACACCCGCTCTTAAGCGCTTTTCTTGCGGGCCAATATTTGCACCGCCATATAAGCACACGACATTTAAGCTGGTGTTCGCCACTAACTTTTCAGTATGCTCTGCAACCTGTTGTGCCAGCTCACGAGTCGGCGTTAGTATCAATGCCCTAACCGATTTCTCACCTTGCGCGCCGCCCATCAGCATGGAGTGCAAAATCGGCAGCATGAAAGCAGCAGTCTTACCGGTTCCAGTTTGGGCACTTGCAATTAAATCAAAACCACTGAGCAGAAGTGGAATACTCTTTTCTTGGATTGGTGTTGGTGACTCAAACCCAAGCTCAGTAATTGCGCTTAGTAGTTCGGGGTGAAGTTGTAGCTCGCTAAATGTCATTGGAGATCAGTGTCTATTACCAAAATTGTGCGGATTATAGCAAATAATTATCTAAGCACTGTAATGTTCTAATACTGATTTTTATTTAGCCAGAACAACTTCTCAGATAAGATTAATCACGCTAACGCACAATCCCCAAAAGTGATAAATAAGGAGATGTACATGTCACAAAAGCAATTGAAACTTTTAGCGGTGAGCCTAGGATTTCTCGCCATTGCGCCTTTATTTGGTTTACTTATTGCTGAACTTAGTGTTGCAGTATTAGATTGTCGGGTTGCAGAAAGTGGTCATTCTGATTGTGTTATCGGCGGTATTGATATTGGAATGCTACTGGCCATTTTATACACAGGTGGTTGGGTAAGTATGGTTACGATCCCTGTTGCGGGCTTGGCGGCCTTAGTTTGTTACATCAAATACCGTGATGCAAAACAAAATAATAACCGATAAAAAAGGGGCTAAATGCCCCTCTTCTCTTCACATCAATTTGATTAAATTGCTGCGTTTCTGAATTCTTTAACAAATTGCTTAACAGGCATATCATTACAACGTAAGTTGCGAACCTGTTGGTTGTTCAAACGTAAATGATTAACGCCGTGACGTACTGCATCTAAACATAGCTCAGTTGCGGTATCTGTTTTTTCAGCGATTAGCTCAACTTTCTTTTCTTGCTTTTGCGAGCGCTTTGCCGCTTTTGCAAACTCACGAATATCTTCACCATTACAGTGGATGCTTGGTGAGAAGCGAGAAATAAATAGGCCTAGTGATGCAGCTTCTTTACGTGCTGCACTGAAACCTTGCTCTGCTGCAACAGCACATACTTTCGTCGCTGGTGATGCGTCAGCTTGAGTGAACTCAACCTGTGAAGCGAAAGCCGTTGTAGAAACCAAAGAAACAAGACCAAAGAAAGAGAGAGATTTAAGCATAATATACCCCAATTGAACGATTCGGCGCGGATTATAATTACAACGATGAATAAGTAAACAGCTAAATCATGCAATTTTGGTTATTTAATGATCTATTTACACTAAGCTAAAATCCTCGTTATCATCTCGCTAAACTTGTGCAAAATTTAACAACTGCCACCATGCTTCTCAGCTGACTAAATAAGTAATTTCACCCAAGCGCTGACCCTCTCGTTTTTAAGTGATAAACTTTGCCAAATAACAGCAAGAATCTAAAGAGCGCGCTATGAAAATTGTTTCGTTTAATATAAACGGCCTCAGAGCTAGACTGCATCAATTACAGGCATTGATTGAAAAACACCAACCTGATGTCATTGGACTGCAAGAAATTAAAGTCCATGACGAAGCTTTTCCTATCGACGATGTAGAAGCACTTGGCTACCATGTTTACTTCCATGGTCAAAAGGCGCATTACGGTGTGGCACTACTCTCCAAGAAACCTGCAAAAGCTATCCAAAAAGGCTTCGCTACGGATACTGAAGATTCACAACGTCGCATGATCAGCGGTACGTTTGAAAGTGATTCAGGTAACGAAGTTACCGTTATGAATGGTTACTTCCCTCAAGGTGATAACATCAGCCATGAAACTAAATTTCCGTATAAAAGACAATTTTATGCAGATCTCATGACCCACTTGAATGATTTTGCCGATCCTCAATCTAACCTTGTTGTCATGGGCGATATTAATATTTCTCCACTGGATGCGGATATTGGTATTGGTGAGCAAAACCGCAAGCGTTGGTTAAAGACGGGTAAGTGCTCGTTCCAACCAGAAGAGCGCGAGTGGTTAAAAACACTGCTAGATTGGGGCTTTAAAGATACATTTAGAGTGCTGACACCTGATGCAACCGAAAAGTATTCGTGGTTTGACTACCGCTCAAAAGGGTTTGATGATAACCGTGGTCTACGCATAGATGTGGTTTTAGCAACCGCGCCATTAACTGCGAAATGTATCGAAAGTGACATAGATTACGAATTGAGAGGAATTGATAAGCCCTCAGATCACGCACCAATTTGGGCAACTTTCGACATTTAATCGTCTGCTTTTTCCGCCGAGACTGTGAATACAGTGCTCGGCATAGAGCAAAATCACCAAATTTAAAAACTGGATAGAAACGTGACGTTTATCGCTGCCCTTGGGTTATTTTTACTCAGTTTTCATCGCAAAGAATACCAGCAATTACTACAAGTACCAGCCAGACAAACCGGCGTATTAAGTTGTGCGGTTGTCCTCACGTTACTGTGGCAAATAAAGGCAGGTATTTTACCTGAACTGAACATTCATATTCTTGGAATAACCGCAGTAACGTTAATTTTAGGTTGGCGACTGGGTGCGTTGAGTGCAACTTTGGCATGCCTCGTCCATAGTTACTTTAGTGCTTTTACCTTGGTGGAGTTTGGTAATTTTTGGCTGTTTACTGCACTGTTCCCTGTCTACTTAAGCTATGGACTCTTTGCCCTTTGCTATCATCATTTACCGCGGCACTTTTTCGTTTATATTTTTGTTTGTGCATTTATTTTCGCAGGTACGGTGGGCTGTTTAAAGATACTTCTAAGCGCATTCTATTATTATGCAATCGATGCCTATACTTGGTATCAGTTGGCAGACAATTATCTCCATTTTGCCGTAATAATGTGGTTCCCTGAAGCCATGTTAAATGGCATGGCCATCACTTTACTCATTACATATCGCCCACATTGGGTAAAAACTTTTTTTGATAGGGAATACTTAGACAAATGATCTCCCACTACCGCTGTCCACTGTGTAAACTGCCTTTATATCAAGGAGGTGCAAGCTACAGCTGCAATAATAATCATCAATTTGATATTGCCAAAGAAGGCTATGTCAACTTACTACCCGTGCAAAATAAAAAATCAAAACAGCCGGGCGACAACCAAGAAATGGTCGCAGCGCGTCGGGCATTCTTCGAAACCGATCATTATCACTTTCTACGTGATAGGCTTGCACAAATCGTCTCTGAAAAAGTGCCGGCTACCCTGCTGGACCTAGGATGTGGTGAAGGCTTTTACACCCATGAAATCGCAAATCGCTGCGAGAATGCCAAAGTCTACGGGGTCGATATCGCAAAGCCTGCTGTCCGTTATGCCGCTAAACGCTATCCTCAAGTAGAGTTTAGCGTAGCCTCCATCAAAGAGGCTCCTTTTGAAAATGAATTTGCAGATGTGATTGTGAGTATTTTTGCGCCAGTGTTCGCCGAGGAACTCGCTCGCCTGTGCAAACCATCAGGCAGTTTGTATGTCATCTCACCTGGTGAACACCATCTATTCGAACTCAAGTCTCTGATTTATGACAATGTAAAACTACACAAGGCACCAGAAACACCACAAGGGTTTGAATTGGTTGAACGGACTAAATTGCAACAAACACACAGAATGGAATTTGAGTGTGTTGAACACTTAATCATGATGACGCCATTTGCATGGAAATTTAAGCAACAACACATGGATAGATTACAAAAGATGGACCATATCGAAATCACACTCTCGTTTTTGATAAACCAATATCAGCGCAAGTAACCCAACATCAGATCACCAATTATGAGCAAATCGCTGCCTACTTGCTTGGTAGGCAGGCAAACAGGAATTACAGATTTTCTTGCGTAAACGCTTTGTCCATTTTATCGAACATATCTTTTAGCAACCGCGCTAAATCTCTGTATCTAGGCTTTCTTGAAGACATGGGCGAATCATAGCCATTAGCAACCATCTTCTGATGCAGTTCTGTATACCAAGAATACAAAGCCGGATTTAACGGCGTTTCAGCTCTTTTACCAAGCCATAATAACCCTTGGACAGGAAGCGATAAAAAGAATAAAGCAATCGCAATGGCTTGCGGCAAATATTGAAAACCCAATTGGCTGGTCTGCAAAAACAGAGTAAACACCGCCAGCATAGGCATTGTATTTAAAGCAAGTTCTGTCGCCTTGATCACCCTAAATTCAGGGAACAACGGTGCTAGCTCCTTGCGCATAGGCCACTCTTTCGAGTATTGACGTCCAAGTTGCACTTGCGAAATAAGACTTTTTTGCATCATAACTCCTAGGTGCTAACTTTTATATAAAAAATGAGGTAAAATCGACGTCTTTACTGTCAACTATACCTTAGTCTAAATGCGTAGCTTATATGCGCTATAGCTTTAAGCTTAATACGCAATAACTGTTATTGTCAAAACGGAAAGTCATTATGTCATCTCAGCATGTTTTGGTTCTTAATTGTGGAAGCTCCAGTCTTAAGTTTGCAATCATCGATAACGCAACGGGAGAGGAGATATTATCAGGTCTGGCTGAACGCCTAGCTGAACAATCACCACAAATTAAATATAAGTTCCAAGGCAACAAGGAAATCGTGCCCCTAAATAGTGGTGATGCGCACCAAGTTGCGATCACAACGCTTGTAAAACTTATCAAAGATCTCGCGTTAGACGCAAATCTTGTTGCTGTCGGCCACCGCGTGGTACACGGCGGTGAGCGCTTTACACAATCTGTCATTATCGATGACTCCGTTATAAATGCTATCCAAGAAACGGCTAGTCTGGCGCCTTTACATAATCCAGCTAACCTACTTGGGATCCGCGCAGCCCAAGCCGCATTCGCGCATCTACCGCAAATTGCTGTCTTTGATACGGCTTTCCATCAAAGTATGGATCAAACAGCTTACCTTTATGCCCTACCTTATTCACTATATCGTGAACATGGTGTTAGACGTTACGGTTTCCACGGCACCAGCCATGCTTATGTATCGGCGCAAGCCATCAAGATTTTAGGCTTAAAAGATAAGCCATCTCGTATTATTACCGCACACTTAGGCAATGGTTGTTCCGTTACCGCGATTAAAGACGGTAAATCGGTGGACACCAGCATGGGCTTAACACCATTAGAGGGGCTAGTGATGGGCACCCGAAGTGGTGATATTGATCCGGGCTTGTTTTCGTTTTTAGTTAATCACCTTAACTATTCAACACAGCAAATTGACACTTTGTTGAATAAACAAAGTGGCCTTTTAGGTATTAGTGAGCTTTCTAACGATTGCCGAACTATCGAAGAAGCTGCGCAGGAAAACCACCCTCAAGCAACACTGGCGCTTGATATTTTCTGTTATCGTTTAACCAAACAAATTGCTAGCTTCTTGGTACCACTAAACGGTTTAGATGCACTTGTATTCACTGGCGGAATTGGCGAAAACTCTGACGTTATCCGTGAAAAAGTAGTGAACCAACTTAACTTCCTTGGCATGCACATCAATAAAGAGCGTAACCTCAACGCACGCTTCGGTAGCCAAGGGGTGATCACTGATGAGTCTCACTCCCCTGTCGCTATGGTCATCCCAACCAACGAAGAATGGGTGATTGCCAACGACGCAGCTACGCTTGCTAAAGGAGTGTAATGATGGGTCGTCGTATTATGCTTATTCCTATTTCAACGGGCGTTGGGTTGACGTCGGTGTCTGTAGGAATAGTCCGAGCACTGGAACAAAAAGCAGTAAAAGTAAACTTCTTTAAGCCAATCGCACAACCTCGTAAAGATGAAGTCGGCCCCGAGAAGTCAACACTCATCGTTCAGCAAGGTTCTACCATTGCCCCACCCACGCCGTTTGAGCTGAGCTACGCTGAGCAAATGATAGGTGATGGTAAAGGCGATGACCTGTTAGAAGAAATTGTGGAGCGCTTTGAAGGCACAGTACAAGATGATGAAGTTGCCATCATTGAAGGAATGGTTCCTACCCGTCGTCAACCTTACGCTGGCCGTGTAAACCGCGAAATTGCGCAAACATTAGGTGCAGATATCGTGTTTGTCTTAACGCCGGGTAATGACTCTATCGACGAGCTTGAAGACCGCTTAGAGATTGCTGCTGGCAATTATGGCGGTGTAAACCACCCTCGCGTATTGGGTTGTATTTTCAATAAAGTGAATGCACCGCTGGATGAAGATGGCAGAGCGCGCGCCGATCTGGTTGATCAATACAAACCAGAAGAGCTTGAAAACGAAATGAATCGTTTGGCATCGCTGCCTATTTTCAGAAAGCACCCATTTCAACTTTTAGGTGCCATACCATGGGACTTTGACTTAGTTGCGCCGCGAGTTATCGACTTAAGCAATTATTTAAAAGCCGAAATCATCAATGCGGGTGATATGGAGCACCGTCGTCTGCGCCGTGTTACTTTCTGTGCAAGAACGGTATCGAACATTCTTAACCACTTTACGCCAGGTGCACTATTGGTTACTCCTGGCGATCGGTCGGATATCTTAGTCGCTGCGTGTTTGTCGGCCATGAATGGCACCAAGATTGGCGCCATCTTGTTAACTGGTGGATTCAAACCAGAAGAGAAGATCATGACCTTATGTGAGCAAGCGATGGATACCGGTCTGCCTATCCTTGCTACTGAGGCCGATACTTGGCGCACTTCTTTGCTATTACACAATTTCAATATGGAAGTGCCAAGCGATGACGAGCAGCGCATCGAGCGCGTAAAGCAGCATAACGCCCGTCACATCGATAGCGAATGGCTGGAAAGTTTGGCCAAAGGGGTCGCGAAAACCCGCAAACTCTCGCCTCCTGCATTTCGTTACCTGCTGACTGATTTAGCTAGACGTGCAAGCAAAACTATTGTGCTGCCTGAAGGTAATGAGCCTAGAACGATTAAGGCGGCTGCTATCTGTGGTGCGCGAAATATCGCTAAAACCGTACTGCTTGGAGACAGAGAAGAAATTGAGCGTATCGCCCAGCAACAAGGTGTTGAGCTGAATGAAAACGTGACTATCTTATCTCCTGAAGAAGAGCTGCAAAAGTACATTGCGCCTATGGTTGAGCTACGTAAAAACAAAGGCCTAACCGAGGTTGTTGCGGCAGAGCAACTGCAAGATAACGTCGTGCTCGGCACCATGATGTTAGCCGAAGGCCAAGTTGATGGCTTAGTATCTGGTGCGGTAAATACCACCGCCAATACCATTCGCCCACCACTGCAGTTAATCAAAACGGCACCAGGCGCGTCGTTGGTAAGCTCAGTATTTTTTATGTTGCTACCGGACCAAGTGTTAGTATACGGCGACTGCGCAATTAACCCAGATCCAACGGCAGAGCAGTTAGCAGATATTGCAATTCAATCTGCAGATTCCGCTGCAGCATTCGGCATTGAGCCTCGCGTTGCCATGATCAGTTACAGCACAGGAACATCAGGACAAGGTGCAGATGTAGAAAAAGTCCGTGAAGCTACCGAGATCGCACAAAAGAAACGCCCTGATCTCGATATTGACGGGCCGCTGCAATACGATGCTGCCATTATGGAAAATGTCGCACGTAAAAAAGCGCCAAACAGCAAAGTCGCTGGTAAGGCAACGGTATTTGTCTTCCCAGATTTAAATACAGGTAACACCACATACAAGGCGGTGCAGCGAAGTGCTGAACTTGTCAGCATCGGACCTATGTTACAAGGTATGCGTAAGCCGGTTAACGACCTAAGCCGCGGGGCTTTGGTTGATGACATCGTGTACACCATTGCCTTGACAGCTATTCAGGCAACACAAATCGAAGAATAATCTTTATCCCAAGGGTTCAATACATGAGCCCTTTTCTTTATCACATCACTAATCCTCTAGAATTCGGGCGAACCCTCTGGTCTTTAAATTGACTTCGCTATACTATGAATTATACCAATTGGTATTTTTCAAAAAACAAGGGTTGGTAATGTCAAAGCAAACGCTGCAATTGCTCAAACAAGAATTTACGATACATAGCTTGGATTGCGATGACGCTGTCCCGCAAGCTGTGTTAAACAGTAAAATCTTTTTTATTGCCAAAACAGAAGATGAACTCTCTATCGTTTGCGCATCAGATATCGCAGTCAGTAGCCTCGCGGCTGAAAGTCATTGGAGAGCATTGGAAGTCGTTGGTCCGCTAGGGTTTTCATTAACGGGGATTATGGCTAATATTTCTGGTGTATTAGCAAAGTCCAACGTCTCTATTTTTACCTTATCAACATACGATACCGATTACATTCTGGTAAAAGAAAGCCAAATCCAGCAAGCGATGCAAGCACTTAAAAAAGATGGATATTTATTACTTTGATTGAACTCTCACCACCAATCCAATATCGGCCAATATCCCAAATCGCAAACCCGATTGCGCACATTCCAAGTCCTTTTTCCGGCAAAGTCTTACCGCTAAGTACGCATCCAAACGCGGCGATTGCGTCTGGTATGTTAGGAATAGGCGTTTGCGTACAAATGCGTGTGCCCTTGTTGCTATCTCCTTGTAACGGAAAACTAATCCAGATCAGAAAAAATAACTGCGAATACATTTTACACGCCAATAACGGCTTAAAAATGTTACTGAGCTTAGAGGTCGGCAATGAGTTTGCCAAACCCGAATATCTCAAAGCAAACAGCTTTGGCAAAACCACGATAAAGCTTGGAGAGCCGCTATGCTTTTTTGATATTCCACTCAGTGAAGCAAAAACCATGGCCGCCATTGTGCTACTCAATGCACAAAAGCTTGGTGCGTGTTATTATCCTTTAAAACAAGTATCTGCGGCCAAAGAGCCGATAATCACAATTGCAAGGGCGTGTGCTTTATGACAATCACCATGTATGGGATCAGCAACTGCGATACCATTAAAAAAGCCAAAAAATATCTTCAAGACAACAATATCGAATTTACTTTTCATGACTATCGCAAAGATGGATTAGACGAAGCTCTACTCACTGCTTTTATTGACCAACTTGGCTGGGAAAACGTGTTAAACAAACGCGGAACCACATACCGAGCGCTTAGCGAAGAACAAAAACAAAATCTCGATGCGCAGTCAGCGAAACAACACCTTTTGGCGGCACCAGCCATGATAAAACGCCCTATTTTGCAGTACCAAGGTCAATATCACTTGGGTTTTAAAGCTGCACAGTATGATGAGATTTTTGCCTAATGAGCGAAGTAGTTGAGCTCGCTCAAGCTCTGATCCAAAGGGCTTCTGTTACACCTGATGATGCTGGTTGCCAACAATTAATGAATGAACGTTTGGCAAAGCTTGGCTTTACCATCGAAGAACACTTCTTTGTTGATACGCTCAACACGTGGGCACGAAAAGGCGACAGCGGACCACATTTTTGCTTTGCTGGACACACAGATGTAGTACCGGTTGGTGACGAGAGTCAATGGCAGCACCCGCCATTTTCCGCTGTGATTGAAAATGACATGTTACATGGCCGCGGAGCTGCTGACATGAAAGGCTCACTTGCAGCTATGATCGTGGCAACGGAGAGGTTTATCAAAAAACACCCTAATCACAAAGGGTCATTGTCTTTTCTGATAACCTCTGATGAGGAAGGCCCTTTCGTGAACGGCACAACTCGAGTTGTAGATTTATTAGAAGCCCGAAACGAAAAAATTGATATGTGCTTGGTTGGTGAACCTTCATCACGCCATGAGCTTGGCGACGTAGTAAAAAATGGTCGTCGCGGTTCACTCACCGGACACCTAAAAGTGATTGGAAAACAAGGTCACGTAGCTTACCCTCATCTCGCTAAAAACCCCATTCACTTGTCTGCACCGGCGATTGCTGAACTCAGTCAGACCGAGTGGGATCAAGGGAATGCATTTTTCCCCGCGACAAGCTTCCAAGTTTCCAATATTAATGGCGGAACTGGGGCTGGCAATGTGATACCGGGCTCTTTGCAAGTACAGTTTAACTTTCGCTTTAGCACCGAAGTTACAGCCGGTGAGCTCAAACAACGTGTTATTGCAATTTTAGACAAGCATCAACTTGATTATGAGCTTAATTGGATACTGAATGGCTTACCGTTTTTAACAGAGCCAGGTCCATTGCTCGATGTGACGATTGCAGCCATCAAAGAAGTGACGGGAAGGCAAACCTCACCGGAAACTTCAGGTGGTACATCAGATGGCCGATTTATTGCCCAAACGGGATGTAAGGTGATTGAGCTTGGCCCAATTAATGCCACAATCCATCAAGTCGATGAATGTGTGAGTTGCAAAGACCTAGATCAATTAGCCTTAGTCTATGAAAAGATCTTGGAGAAGTTACTTGCCTAGCCGCTATATGCTTACAAGCGCTGAATGTAGCGCTTGTGGCGTCAACGAATCACATCTGGTTTTTTACCAGGGCCGCCATGTGCATAGCGCAATCGTTTCTGATCTCAACGCCCTCTCACACGCTGCAAAAAAGGCCGGTTTTGAGTTTTACATGGCGTCCGCATATCGAGGATTTGAAAGGCAAAAAGCGATTTGGAATAGCAAGTTTGCGATGCGCCGTCCTGTTTTTGATATCACTAACCAAGAGATAGAGCTGAGTAATCTCTCAGACATCGACAAAGTAAAAGCAATTATGTTGTTCTCCGCCCTACCCGGTGCAAGTCGCCACCATTTGGGCACTGATTTAGATGTGTTCGCCAAAAACCTCGTACCGACAGGACAATCACTACAACTAGAACCATGGGAATACCAGCAAGATGGACATCAGCACGAATTTTCGCTGTGGCTTGACGCGCATTTAGCAACTTTTGGTTTCTACCGGCCTTATGATCGTTATCGAGGGGGAGTTGCCGAAGAACCTTGGCATATTAGCCACCAGCTAACGGCATCAAAGCTTGCCACGCTGCAATCCGTTGACGCAATTGATGCCGTGCTTAAACGCAGCAATATCAAAGGTAAAGACGCAATACTGGCAGATCTCAGCGCACTACATCAGCAATTTATCACCAATGTAGCGCAGCCATAACGACTGATCCGAGCTTAAGTTACTTAGACTAGAAACGAAAGGTTATTTGTTTTTGTCGTGGATAGCGTCAAGCCTAGCCAGTAGACTTGAGGTATCAAAACGGTTGCCGCCAAGCGCTTGAACATCTGCATAGTATTGATCCACTAAAGCTGTAAGCGCCAAATTAGCACCGTTACTTCTTGACTCGTCTAGCGCAATGCCTAAATCTTTTCTCATCCAATCGACCGCAAAACCAAAGTCATATTCGCCTGCTAACATAGTTTTATAACGATTCTCCATTTGCCAAGAGCCAGCAGCCCCCTTGGCAATCGTTTCAATCACCTTTTCACCATCAAGACCCGCTTTTTTAGCAAAGTGCAAGCCTTCTGCGAGCCCCTGCACCACACCCGCGATACAAATCTGATTGACCATTTTACAAAGCTGCCCCGCACCCACTTCTCCAATTAATTGGCTAAAACGCGCAAACGCGGCCATGATTGGTTGTGCTTTTTCAAACGTATTTTCGTCTCCTCCAACCATCACCGTCAACACGCCATTTTCTGCACCAGCCTGACCTCCTGATACCGGGGCATCTAAGAATTCAACTTGTAATTTCTTGGCTTCTTGCGCTATTTCACGGGCAACTTTTGCAGATGTTGTAGTATGGTCAACTATCACAGCTCCCGGCTTTACTCCCGCTAATACACCACTTTCGCCATATACGACTGAGCGTAAATCGTCATCATTGCCAACACACATAAATACAAAATCACAGTCAGTCGCTGCGTCTTTAGGTGTCACTGCAAAGTTGCCAGCATACTCAGCGGCCCATTTTTCGGCTTTGCTGGTGGTACGATTGTATACCGTGACTTGGTAACCCGCCTTCTGCAAATGCCCAGCCATTGGATACCCCATGACACCTAATCCTATAAATGCGACTTTCACTGACATATTTCTGTCCTATTTCGTTGTTATCTTAATAAGAATGGAGTTTTTATACCCGAGCACCTCTGTCATAGCAAATGAAAAAACCGCTTTGATACCGAATAACATGAATAAATCACACGGAGCCTGAAAGGATGGAGAATATTTATCGTTTTAGTGCACAACTTATTGATGGCCAAGTTTTGCCATTACAGTCTCTAGCGGGAAGACCGTTATTGATCGTTAACATTGCGAGCAAATGTAGCTTTGCTCCGCAACTGTCTGCACTTGAAAAGCTATACAGCAAATACAAACCTTTTGGATTTGAGGTATTGGCCTTTCCTTGTAATCAGTTCGGTCGCAATGAACCACTTGAAGATGAAATGCTTAAAGAGTTTTACAATACACATTTCAATTTAAGCTTTAAGATCTGTACTAAAACACAAGTCAACGGACCTGATGCACACCCATTATTTAGCTATTTAAAATCTCATACCCGTGGTATCGCGCAAAACCGCGCAATTAAATGGAATTTTACCAAGTTTCTAATAAACTCTGAAGGCATGCTAGTATCAAGATATGCCCCAAGAACAAAACCAGAAACGCTTAAGTCAGTGATAGAGAGCCACATTAATCATGAGAATCGCCCTATTCAGTTCGCAAAACTATGAAGTGCCGTTTTTTGAGCAAGCCGTAAATTCCTATTCTGAACTTGAAATAAGTTTTATTAGTGAGTCACTCAATGAAAAAACGGTTTCGCTGTGCCAGCACTATGACGCGGTTTGTGTATTTGTAAACGATACTGTAAATGCACAAGTGATTGATAAACTGGCTGACTATGGCGTTAAAACCATCGCCTTACGCTGCGCAGGTTTCAATAACATTGATATTCAACAGGCAAAACAGCGTCACATAAAGGTTGTCCGTGTTCCAGCCTACAGCCCAGAAGCGGTTGCAGAGCACTGTATCGCGTTGATGCTAACGCTCAGCCGCAAGACACATAAGGCCTACAATCGAGTTCGAGAGGATAACTTTGATCTCAACGGCTTACTTGGTTTTAATATTTATAATAAAACGGTCGGTATCATCGGTTGTGGCAAAATTGGCCAAGCCTTAGTCAGTATCTTGAACGGCTTTGGTGCCAATGTGCTGGTTTATGACCCAAACATTGGAGAAGGTCCCTATACTTTGGTCTCTCTAGATATCTTACTAGCTCAATCGGATATTATTAGCTTGCACTGTCCGCTTAATGAATATACTCATCATATTATTGATGATGCTGCGTTTGCCAAAATGAAAGCGGGTGTGATGCTTATTAACACCAGTAGAGGCGCGCTGTTAGATAGCAAAGCCTGTATCGCCGCGCTCAAGTCTAAACGCCTCGGTTACCTCGGCTTAGATGTGTATGAGCAAGAGTCAGAGCTATTTTTTAAAAATCACAGTGAAGAAATAATTCAAGACGATGTTTTCTCGCGTTTAGTTAGCTTCCCCAATGTACTAGTTACAGGACATCAAGGCTTCTTTACCAAAGAAGCACTAAAACAAATTGCAACAATAACCTGTGAAAATCTCGACGCAGCAAGACTGGAAAAACCACTAATAAACCAAGTCGTCTGATTTCAGAACCAAAAAAAAGAGCATATCAATCATGATGTGCTCTTTTGGTTACTTCAAAGTCGGGGGAAGTAATTTGATTTATGCTTTACTCTTCAATTCAGCCGTAACCTGAGCTAAACCTACTTCTGAAATTCTCATCGTGATCTCTTTTTGCTTAGCACTCAATAAAGAAATACCTTCAGCAACCATGTCATACACTTTCCAGTCTCCATCTTTGCTTTGACGAAACTTAAAATGCATGTCTATATCTGGTTTTGATTGCTCTCTTATTACCACCTTAACCGTCGCAAAATCAGCACCATCAGAAACCGGTAACTCTTCAAACGATACGTCTTGGCCTTTGTACTGTAAAAGTGCATTAGCGTAGGTAGATACAAGATAGTTATCAACCGCACCAATAAACTCGATGGCTTCGTCTCTTTTTAGCCCTTTAATATGTTTACCAAGCAATTTAAAAGATACAAACTTCACATCGATGTGTGGCATCAAGTGACTACGTACTATGCCCTTCATCTGAGTTTCAGTTGCCTTGCCATCTTGATTAACCGTTTTTATATCAGCAAATAGCTTATCGCCAACTTGGTTAATTAATTCATAAGGTGTGTCATTCGCAAACGCGACACCTGAGAAGATGAGAAAACTGAAAATAACAAGTAACTTTTTCATTGTTTAATCCTTATTAAACTGATGACACTAGTCTATCCAATTTGACGAGTGCAAATAAACATATCAATTCGCACCAAATTGATGCCCCTCCGACATCAATTAACGCATTGTAAAATTTCGCCTTACGATGACAATGACTCTTTATGAAGTCGTAAAGGAAAGGCGTATTCCCTTCATGGCGAGGCCTGCAGGGAAGTATACGGTGTTCAAACGATGAAAAATGTCAGAAATTGTATCAATTTATTTGGAAGCTGAGCCTAGCGAATGAAGCCAAACTCAGTATTGTTGCGTGAAGAGGATAAATTATCGTTGCAGATGGGGACTATAGTTTCATATCTGCCGCAAAAAATGTGATGTTATCGTTGCTTTCTAGCTTTTTCAGCGTTTCAATTATCGCATCATGCTGCGGTGAAATTGATTCAAGTTGCTGCAAAGTAATTTCATTTTTTTCAAGCTTTTCAGCCAGGGTATTTCCGATGAATGCCATTCTCTGCTGCGCACAAACACTATTGGAAAGCCAACTACCACACAAAGAAACGATGCCTATGTTTGGCGCTTTCTTCATTAAGACGTGTTGCTCAATAGCAGGTAATCCCGCTAAGCAACTTACTCGACCACAAAATATCAAATGCGAAATCAATTGTTGGGTATGTGTTCCTGTTAAATCTAGTGCGCCTTGCACCTCTGCTGCACCAAAATGAAGCTGCATGGCATCGGCTAAGCCAGCGAAATCAGACTGGGTATACACGAGATCCGCACCTAGCTTTTCAAGCAGCTTTTTATATTTTGACTCGGAACATGCCGCCACCCCAAGCCCAACTTGTTTGGCAAATTGTATTGCCATTTGGCCAACTGGATGATGAGCAGATTCGATTAAAACCGTATCCCCTGCATTCAGTTGAAGCTTAAATAACCCAATCAATGCACACATAGCAGGTGCGATTGCCGCTGAAGCGAGCTTACCATCAACATTTTCTGGTAGTACAGTAAGTGCGTGACTTGGCACCACGGCAAATTCACTCATCGTGCCTTGCTCTCGAATGTCACCATGCCAAAAAACCCGTGTACCAGGCTCTGGGAATCCCGTTTTACATGCTTTTTCCACAACACCCACAGCGTCAACACCAAACACTCTATTCGGTGTTTCTTCACAGGGACAATTGGCCACTTTGGTATCGATAAAGCTTAAACCAACGTATTCAACTTTGACCAAGACTTGATCATCGGTTGCCTCAGGTAAATTAATTTCTCCCTGCTCGAAGGTAAGTCCATTTGTGTGATTGAATCGGACTGCTTTCATCATATGCCTTTGCGTTATGTTAAAAATAAAGTAGTGAGACTAAATTCATTAAACCATTGTTAGCATTTTGCCACAACTTTATTAGTGTAAATATGCTCCTCGCAATTCCAATTGTTTAGTGTCACAATGGCATCAGTCTTAGTGAACTTTCTCGCATTATGGATATTAGCAGCAGATTATTAATCTTTTTAGACGTTGTGGAACGTGGTTCCTTTGCCAGTGCCGCGCAACTGAGAAATATCGATCGCTCTGTCATTTCTAAGCAGATGACCAAGCTGGAAGAAGAACTCGGTGTAAGATTAATGAATCGTACAACTCGTTCCTTCTCGCTCACCTCTGCAGGTTCCGAAATGGTAAAAAAAGCAGAAGAGCTAAGGCTGCTACTAAACGACACTCAGCGCATCGCACAGAATTATCACACCGAGCCTAAAGGTTTGCTTAAAATTGCCAGCTCTACAGTGGTAGGTCGACGCTATGTACAACCTGTTATCAATGACTTTCAAAAACGTTTTCCTCATGTTGAGGTTGAGCTTAGGCTTGAAGACAGGCTCGTGGACTTAGTGGGTGAAGGTTTTGATTTAGCTTTTCGTGTCGGCGAGCCGAAAGATTCATCGCTTATCGCCCGCAGAATTGCGCGCAATCGATTGCTCATATTAGCAAGCCCAACGTTCTTAAAAACCCATGGCACGCCAAACTCGCTTGAGGAGCTCAGCGAATTGCCTGCAGCAACCTACGCCAGTGATGCATTAAGGTTTACCAGTATCACCTATCAAGACGAGCAAGGCATCGAACAGCAAATGCCTGTAAAGAGTATCTTCAGAACCAACGACGGAGATACATTGATGGAAAGTGTGCTATCTGGTACTTGTTATATTGTTGCACCAGCCTTTCTAGTCGGTAAAGAAATTACTGAAGGCAAATTACAACCGATTTTAACTAACACAAAACTGGTCGATTTTGCTGCTATGTATGCGCTCTACCCCCACCGCGACTTGCCTGTTAGAACAAGGCTCTTTTTAGATGCATTCAGGGCATATATCGGTGAAGAGACCCCAATATGGGAAACTGAGATCCCAGGGTTTGAACAAATGTACGGCTTTATCCCACCTAAACCCATGTTAACTTTCTAGTCGACAGCAATTTATTCGTATATCTGGGTATCAAGCTTTTAGCAGAAAAGGATTATTGACCTCAACCGTCTAACCTTTTCATCGCGCCTCTCACCATATTCTGGGAATTAATCCACTTTACGCATTCGCTTAGCGAGAGAGGTTCACATATCTGAAAGCCCTGAATATAAGGACAGTCTAAGCTATATAAATACTGCAAGCAGGCATCGCTTTCAACACCCTCGGCAACAATACTGCAATTCAATTTACGCGCTAAAAACATACTGGTTTCTACTATGGCTTGATCTTTTTCACTTTCATGACTTAGCCTTACAAACGAGCCGTCTATTTTAATCTGCGAAATTGGTAACTCTTTTAGAATAGAAAATGAAGAAAAGCCAGTCCCAAAATCATCAATACTCACTGCAAATCCCATATCTATTAATGTTTCAATTAGGCTTCTCGCTTTTTCCACTTCTTCCATTACGGTGCTTTCTGTAAGCTCAAATACTATATGAGTTGGGTCTACTCGATGAGTATCTAGCAGCATGGCAAGAGTATTAATTAGATTTTGTTCAGCAAAATCTTGGCAGGAAAGATTGATATGCACAACCAACTTGTCATCTATTTCAATCAATATTGCGAGGTCCTGGAATACACGGTTAATCACAAACGCACTCAGTTGCCTGATCAAATTATTACGTTCCGCTAACTCAATAAACTGATCTGGCATTATCATTGTGCCGTCGGACTGAGGCCACCTTAATAGCGCTTCTACCCCATGAATATCACCGCTTTGAGAACACACTATCGGTTGATAATAGAGCGTCAGTTCACCTCGAGCGAGCGCAACTTTGAGGTTAGCCAATAGTTGGAATTCAGCCTCAATTCCCTCATGGAGCTCTTCATCGAAGATGACGATGCTTTGACGACTATGTTTAGCCGAATACATGGCAATATCAGCTTGCTTCAAAAGGTCAAACACATCAAGTTGGCGCGATTTAGTCCATAAGCTTGCTCCTGCACTATACGTCACGTCCAACTGCAACTCTTCAATTTCTATACCTGACTTTAATTCGCTCAGCAGTGCATTATTTTGAGAGTAAATACAATTTACGTCAGTCACGTCCATCAAAATGATAAATTCATCGCCGCCCATGCGATATAACTTGCTACGAGGAAGCAGTGCTGCGCGCATTTTGTGGGCAAGTTCCACCAGTAATTTATCACCAAAGAAGTGCCCTTTTGCATCATTGATCTGTTTAAAATTATTCAAATCAACCAAGATAACACTAAAGTCGAGCTGCTGATGTTTACGTTCATTAATGGCATCAATGCAGCGCTGACGATTCTCCAAATCCGTTAAAAAATCATGTTCAGCGTTATATTTGGCCTGCGTTGCAATTTCATTTAATTCTTGCAGGCTAGTTAGACTTAAACAATTCACCACAAAAACAAAAATGGAGCCAAGAAACAGGATTAGACTTAAGCCTTGCTCAATAAAACTAGCACTATTGTGATCGTACAGGAAGTAGGCAAAGCTCAAATATCCTAGTTCAAACAGAGCCATAAGAATTAACAACACTCGCCACCCGACCGAAGAGGTTAATCGACATATTTTAAAGGCCGGAGAAAAAGCTAATCCCATGATAAAGCTGCCAGCTAATACTAATATAAGTGCAATCAAAGGAGTCGTCGTGCATGGAATACAATGGTTAGAGTATAGATTATAAATCTGCCCTTGCTCGGGACAGGCTAAATTATTCAACAATTGGCGGGAAATATAGTAGCGGACTTGACAGCCCGCTCACATAAACCGATTGGCCTTGATTAACAGTTAGTCTGCACTTTTTAGAATTCGGTAAAGTTGATCTTTTAACCACAGTCTCTTTTTCTTCAGTGATTCAAGATACTCATCACTTGAGTGCTCTACACCGTCTTCAATTCGAATAACTTCATTGTCTACTTCATGGTAATCTTTAAAGAGTTTTGAGAAATGTCCATCAGACAGTTTTAATTCATGAATTCTGTCTTTAAACTCTGGCAGTTCTTTAGCTAGGCTGTGGCGTTCAATATTCATCGTTTTATTCCCATAATTAGCTAGGTAATCTGAGTTTGGGTACAAACCTCAGATTAAGGCTGAAAATGCATTTGAGTTTAGGGTAGACCCAATCAATGCGCCGTTAGTGACAGTGATTTCGAATACATTTTTTGAAGTTACTGTCTGATTGGGTCTGTTTCCATAGTACGCTGCTACCTTCCTTGAGTATTGATCTAACGCAAATCACATTCAGTTATAAACAATCAGAGTTTTTGTCGTTTCTTTATACTGTTCGAGATATAAAATCGAGGACCTTTGACCACATTCTTAGGGTTTCTCGCAAAGTCGCTAGCCGCCTAGATGCAATTGTTGTAAAATGTCGGCGTTTCTAAGCAAATCTATCTAGCAACTTTTGAGGAAAACCTGTGAGCGAACAAAAACAGTCTCTTAGTTATAAAGACGCTGGCGTTGACATCGATGCGGGCAACGCATTGGTCGAAAGAATTAAAGGCGTAGTGAAAAAAACTCGTCGCCCAGAAGTAATGGGTGGTATTGGTGGTTTTGGTGCACTATGCGAACTCCCAACCGGATATAAAGAGCCTGTTTTGGTTGCTGGCACTGACGGTGTTGGTACTAAGCTACGCTTAGCTATCGATTTGAAAAAGCACGACACAGTAGGTATTGACCTAGTTGCTATGTGTGTTAACGATCTTATTGTCCAAGGCGCTGAACCCCTATTTTTCTTGGACTACTATGCTACAGGCAAGTTAGACGTTGATGTTGCAGCGGACGTAGTATCTGGTATTGGTAAAGGCTGTGAACTATCTGGTTGTGCGCTTATCGGTGGTGAAACGGCTGAAATGCCAGGCATGTACGAAGGCGATGACTACGATATGGCTGGTTTTTGTACTGGTGTGGTAGAAAAGTCTAAAATCATTGATGGAACTAAAGTTGCGGCTGGCGATCAGCTAATTGCATTGGGTTCAAGCGGTCCACACTCAAACGGCTACTCTCTAATCCGTAAAGTACTAGAAGTATCTGGCGCAGATACTAACGCAGAGTTCGAAGGCAAAACTCTAGGCGAACACCTGCTAGAGCCAACCCGTATCTACGTAAAGCAAATCTTAGCGTTATTAAAAGAAGTTGATGTTCACGCGCTTTCTCACATCACTGGCGGTGGCTTCTGGGAAAACATCCCTCGCGTGCTCCCTGAGTCAGCAAAAGCGGTAATCAAAGGTGATAGCTGGCAATGGCCTGCAATCTTCAACTGGTTACAAGAAAACGGTAACATTGCAACGCACGAAATGTATCGCACATTCAACTGTGGTGTTGGCATGATCTTAGTTGTTCCTGCTGACAAGCTTGAGCAAAGCCTTGAAATCCTAAAAGCACAAGGCGAGAATGCTTGGCACATCGGTGAAATTCAAGACGCTCAGGCTGGTGAAGAGCAAGTTGAGATCTTAGGTGGTGCCGAGTAATGGCACCCACTCGCCTTGTTGTTCTGATTTCTGGTAGTGGTTCAAATTTGCAAGCAATCATTGATGCTTGCAAAGCGGGCTATATTCAAGGTGCAATTGCTGCCGTTATTAGTAATAAAGCGGACGCATACGGCCTAACCAGAGCGCAAGAGGCTGGTATAGCAACATCTGTTTTAGACCATAAGCAATACGCTTCTCGTGAAGAGTATGACGTTGCGCTTGGTCAACTAATTGATAGCTTTACACCAGATTTGGTTGTATTAGCTGGATTTATGCGTATTCTAACTCCAAACTTGGTGCAAAAATTTAGAGGAAAAATGTTGAACATTCATCCTTCTTTGTTGCCTAAGTATCAAGGGCTGAACACCCACCAAAGAGCAATCGATGCAAACGATGCAGAACATGGTGCTAGCGTTCACTTTGTCACAGAGGAGTTAGATGGTGGTCCTGTGGTCTGTCAGGCCAAGGTCGCTGTTCTTCCAGATGATACGGCAGAGTCACTGGCGCAACGTGTGCATAAGCAAGAACACATTCTTTATCCTTTGGTGGTCAAATGGTTCAGCGAACAAAGACTAACAATGGAAGCAGACTATGCTGTTTTTGATAACAAAACCTTACCAGTTCAAGGTGCGCCGTACCCAGAAAAATAAAAAATGGAGCGCTGTGCTAATTGGTATTAGCGCTCTACTTTCCACTTCAACATTCGCAAACTCACTCACTGAATATCACGCCGAATACCAAGTTTCACGCAAAGGTAAGGTTCATGGTAGTGCCACGCGAGACCTCACAAAAATAGCGGATGCAACATACGCTGTACGTTACAAAAGCGATATCGAATGGATGATTTTTTCAGACGTAAGAACTGAAGAATCATTGTTTAAAGTCGCTGAACATACCGTCAGCCCACTACATTACAGTATGACTCGTGAAGGGACTGGCCCAGATAAAAGCTACAAAATTAAGTTTGATCACCAAAACCAAGCAATCACCTCCAGTGAAGAAAAGTATCCACTGAAAGTGAAATGGCTTGAGAATCAGCAAGATTTAATTAGTTATCAAGTGCAGCTGCGAGAGGATTTAAAGGCGGGAAAGACCAAGTTTAGCTATCCTATCATAGACAAAAAAGGCGATCAGCGAAGCTATGATTTTGAGGTGGCCGGCGAGGAAATGATCACTCTACCTTTTGGCAATGTCAAAACCATCAAAGTTAAACGCGTTTATGATGATAGCGATCGTCAGGCCATTGCTTGGTTTGCACCAAGTTATGATCATATGCTGGTTAAAATGTACAAAGGTAAAGATGGTATGGAGCAGTTTCAGATTGAGCTTAAAACCTACCAACCTAAATCAGAGAGTTGATAGCAACATCGTTGATTCATCACGGCGGCTCAACTAAGCCGCCTTTACTTACAAAAACTCAGAACTATACCTTCTCACCTAATTTGAATAAAGCAAACTCACCGGGTTCAAGCTTCTGCCACTGTTCATCGTTGGTCAGCGGTCGAGTTGCAATAACAGTGACAACATCATCTGGTGTGGTTTCTTTTTGGAAGTCTACCACCATATCCGCATCAATTAAGGTTGCCTTACCAAATGGGGCTCTACGGGTTATCCAATGTAGGTTATTGGTGCAATACGCCAACACATAAATACCATCGGTTATCAACATGTTGAATACCCCTTTGTCTCTCAATGTGTGCGCTAGCTTTGCGATATACCTGAAAACTGAGACCATGTTTGACGGGCGACTTGGGTATTTTTCTCTTACTTTGTCCAAAATCCAGCAAAAGGCAAGTTCACTGTCTGTATTCCCAACAGGTCGATAGAAGTCAGTTTTTAAATCTTTATAGTCCGAAAGCTGGCCATTGTGAGCATAAGTGATCTCCCGACCCCATAATTCTCGAGTAAATGGGTGGGTATTTTCAAGACAAGTTCGCCCCCTATTTCCCTGTCGAATATGACTTATTACAGACACGCTTTTAATCGGATATGCTTTGACCAGTTTAGCAATTTCAGACTGACAGCTAGGCTCTGGATCTTTAAAGGTTCTACAACCTTTCCCCTCGTAAAAGGTGATACCCCAGCCATCTTTATGAGGACCCGTATTGCCACCGCGCTCCAACAAACCAGAAAAGCTAAAACAAATATCCGTCGGTACGTTCGCCGACATCCCCAAAAGCTCACACATAAATCACTTAAACCCTAAATATCATAAAGTTATGATTAAAATACAAATCACAAATATCAAAAGGTCACACGTTTGGTCACACTTATGACTAGTAGCTCGATTATCGTAGATAGTCATACTACTGAATTATTGGCGGTAAGTTTATCATGTATCTCTGTGTCTTTACTTTTTTAAATTCAACTACTTTGAGAGCGGTATTAATGCGATTATTTTAAATGACTATCGGGCTCTTCTCATCTAGAAAACACTTTATTGGTTGAGAACCTTAATGACCACCCCAAGTAAATTCCTAGTTGGATCACTTAAACATAAAGTAGATTACGAACTGAGAGTTACTTCGCAATATCTAACCAAGTGCCACCCGTAAGCGTATCTAGATCATGCGCTTTTAACTCAAAAACCGAGTTGGGCGTGCCAGCAGCAGCCCAAATACGATCGTATTGCTTTAAATCTCTATCTATTATCGTCAACACAGAGTCAGTGTGCGCCACAGGAGGCACACCGCCAATGGCAAACCCGGTTTTTTCCCGCACAAAGTTTGCGTTCGCTTTTTTGATCTTTACATCAGGGCCTGTAGACCTTTGCTGTTTGATTTTTGTTCTTCTGAGTGTGTTTTGGTCGCGACGCTCGACTTGCCGCCTAGTAATCTAGGCAAAAGTTGAGCAACAATGAACAAAGCGCACTCAGATGAACCCAAAGGGCAGCGCTTGATTGGCATTTCTTCTGTGTTGCCCCACAAGGATGTGGGGTAAGGTGACTTTGCAGGAGCACAAAGTCTTTATCGCCTGACTTACATAGAATGACTATGCTACGCAGGCTCTTCCTTGTATAAATACCAATCAAACTGCTGCAAAAACAAACTTGAAAGATCAACAGACCCTAATTGCAGCTTCCATTTTTTTCACGGACACTTGGTTGCTACCAGAAGCAATTATCAAGACCGCCTTTTCAGTATTGCTATCTTTAAATATCAGAGACTTGGCTATTTGAGACTCAATGCAACCAATCGCACATCTTTCGCAGTACGAGTAGAGTCTGCAAGCTCTGTAACGGTGAAGTTATGCCCATGACTGGCTAGGAACTCTTGAACACGTATTGATGAGAGTTTTAACGACTGTGACATTCAATTGCTCTTCCATGCTGTGGTAGTTAAAACCAATCTAACAGCTAGTGAGCTGATTTTAAACATCCAGTATGTTTTATACTATTTGTGATATGAGGTTAACTCTATCTCGGGGTAGCATTGAAAAATATCCGAGTATCCCATTAATAGGAACTCGGATTATAGCTGTATATAAACACTCAAGGTATTAAGTAAAGTCTATATTGTTACCACATGCCACTGGTACGCAAGGCTAGCGCCAGCCAATGAGCATGCTAATAAAAAGTTCATTACCTCTTTTGAGCTAAGTGAGCGAGACTCCCGAGAAAAATGCTTAGCATGTAATCTCATACCTAATGGTTGCAATTCTTTTTCATGTTTTGGCAATGCAATCAATCCGGCAAGTAGCATGACTAAACAAAGCATATAACTACCTTGCACGATAAAGAATAGAGTAAGTGAAAATGCGGTGATAGAAAAAATCCAAGAAATGAATTTGAACATAGCAGCTCCGTTTGCTATCAGTGTTACCAGTTTGATTTTACAACCATCTCGCTGGCTAGTTTCTAATTTTAATACGGAGTTTAGAGTTATTAGTTTAAAAGCACAAGCAGACTAAAGTATTAGCCCTTATTTTCGAACAATGACTTCATAAACTCATAGAATGCCTCTGCTTTGCGTGTCTTCAGCGAGTGTTGAGGCCTGACAAACCAAATAGGTGCGTCGTCACTTTCGAGACAGCCTGGAATTATGGGCACTAACTCACCTCTTTTTAGGTTATCTCTGATAGCGATGTGAGATTTAACTGCAATACCATGCCCTGCTAGGGCGGCAGAAGTCATATTGTCTGAGTTTGAAATCGTAAAACGAGTTTTTGCGTTAAAGTGTACAATTCTACCGTATGGTTCTTTTAACTTAAATTCTCGTTGCCAAGGTAAGCATACAAAAAAATGATTTTGTAATTCGTTGATATTTTCAGGCATACCATAGCGGTCAATATAGCTCGGCGCTGCACATAATATCCGGTGGTTATCGCATAGTTTTCTCGCCAACAACCCAGAGTCAGCCAGTTGCCCAACGCGTATCGCTACATCTTGAACACCTTCAACTATGTTTACAAACTGGTCGTTGATCAGGAAATCGAGTGCTAACTGTGGGTGCGCTTGCTCAAATTGACTTAGGTTTGGCATCACAAATTGTGAAAACACCCAAGGCGACGAAGTAACCCGCTCACCGCTGAGCCCCTTGCACCTATTTCGTGCTCAGCATCATAAAGTGCCTCTAATATATGCTCCACCCTCTCTCTAAATGTACTTCCGGCTGGGGACAATGTTAGCGTACGACTATCTCTAAACAGCAAAGTCGTGCCTAAATGTTGCTCTAACTTATTAAGACGATGACTAACTGTCGCGGGTGAGAGTCTCAACTGCTTAGCAGCATTAACCACTCCTTGATGTTTAATAATAGCCAAGAATGTTTCGAGTTCAGCGATTGAATACATGTTGATTTAATTTTTCCGAATCTTGCTTTCGAATATGCGCGCTTTGTTTAAATTTATCAAATAAATATACTGCTTCTCATCGCAACTAAATTGGAATTATCAATGAAGCGCACCTTAATTAGTCTATTCGTTATATTAGGAGGCCTAATGCCGAATATTAGCCAAGCCAACTCAAAGGTTGAACGTCCGGAAGTTATTTTCTTCGATGTCAATGAAACCTTACTTGATTTAGAGTCAATGAATAAACCTGTTAGCCAAGTATTGGTTGGCGATGAGTCCCTATTACCCCTTTGGTTTTCCACTATGCTACATCACTCGTTAGTGACTACGGTAAGTGGTGATTATCAAGATTTTGGCAAGATAGGCGTTGCCGCGCTACAAATGGTTGCAAAGAACAAAGGCCTAACGATAACTGACTCACAAGCTAAACAAGCAATCGTGCCCGCCCTGCTCTCTTTGCCCCCGCATGAAGACGTCATTCCAGCGCTAAAACGGCTCAAACAAGCAGGCTTTAAACTCGTGAGTTTAACCAATTCATCGAATGCGGGGGTTAAAGCGCAGTTTGAAAATGCCGGTCTAATTACCTATTTTGATCAACGCTTGAGTATTGAAGACATTAAAGTGTATAAGCCCGACCTTAGAGCCTATGAATGGGCGTTACAGCAATTAAATATTCGTCCAGACCAAGCGCTAATGGTGGCGGCTCACGGCTGGGATGTTGCCGGCGCTAAAGCCGCGGGCATGCACACGGCATTTATTGCTAGACCACAAAAGCAGCTCTACCCACTGGCAGAAGCACCAGATTATGTGCTACCTGACTTAACAAGTTTGGCTGACGAGCTCACCACTTCTGGAAACGAGTAACATTGGAAAGTATCAGCTGGCACCTCGATACCAGCTGATAAAAATGCTCAGCATGCTTTATCTACATAATAAATGTACTAGATTTAAGGAGGTGAATCGAAGGAATAGCCTCCATGAATATAAATAAAAACACCCACATTGTGATCTGGATAATCATAGGTGTTAGCTTAACTATCCACGGCGCATCCCTTTTACTGAGCAATACGCTTCTTAATAATATAACTTGGCCGCTGATAGAAGCGCATGCAGTGGTTGAAACCTTCGGCTCCGCTGTTGCCCTTTTTATTGCATTGGCCCTGTTATTTTTTGAAAAGTACAACACCGGTACAAGTTTTAATATCGAAATAGCCACGGCGCTGCTAGTAATGGGGATCTTAGATGCATTCCATGCCGCCGTAAATGTTGGCCAAACCTTCGTTTGGCTTCACAGTATCGCGACTTTCTTTGGTGGTCTCACTTTTATCACCCTGCTTGCTCACAACCGATTTACTTGGTTTAAAAACCGCTATTGGCTGATCAGCGCATGCACAGCCGCTATCATCATCGGCACCATGAGCCTAACTTACCCTACGGATTTACCACACATGGTTGAGCAAGGTCACTTTACTGGTACAGCGATGGCACTCAACGTCATTGGCAGTACTATGTTTTTTGTCGCCGCAGTTAAAATTCTCCTTGTATATCGCGACTCTCATAATGTGAGCGATTTGCTCTTTTGCTTACATTGTTTCCTATTTGGCGCAGCCGCTATTATGTTCGAGCAATCCAAGTTGTGGGATACCGCATGGTGGGGCTGGCATATTTTAAGGTTAATGGCCTATATCGTCGCTTTAGGGTTTTTACTAGTTGAAGGAATGCAAATCTTACAAGAGTTAAAACAACATAAAGAGCAGTTAGAAGAGTTAGTGAGTGAGCGCACTCGCTCACTAGTCGAGACCAATCAAAAGCTAGAAGAAACCGTTGCCTATCTCAACCGTACTCATACGCAATTGCTTGAGCGAGAGAAAATGGCATCGCTTGGCGATTTGGTTGCGGGTGTTGCACACGAAATCAATACCCCCATCGGGATTGGCATCACCTCTACCACTTATCTACAGCAGCACTTAGACGACCTCACCATGAAGTACCAAACCAAAGTGCTCTCTACCGGAGTATTGGAGGACTTTATTTCAGATTCTACTGGCGCTTGCAAACTGCTATTAAAAAATCTCCAACGCACCGCTAATTTAATTAATAGCTTTAAGCAAGTCGCTGTCGATCAATCTTGCGAGCAAGTGAGGGCCTTTAATGTCCATGATTATGTTCAAGAGATCATCGCGGCACTCAGTCCAGAGATTAAAAAGCATGACCATAAAATCAAGTTTCATTGCGATCCCGGCCTTATCGCCACGACCTATCCCGGTGTCATTTTTCAGATCATTTCGAATTTAGTCGCAAATTCCATTGCACATGGCTTTAAAGAGTCGGAACAAGGTGAGATCACCATTGAATTCTTTAAACATGATGAACACATTGAGCTTATTTATAAAGACAATGGTAAAGGCATGTCGGAGCTTGAATTAAGTAAGTTATTCGAGCCATTTTACACCACCAAAAGAGGAAGTGGCGGTATGGGACTTGGCGCTTATATTATCTATAACTTGGTGACTCAAGGGCTAGATGGAGATGTACACACCGTCAGCGAGCCCGGCAAAGGACTCGAATATAGGATAGCATTTGCTAATGAACAAGCGACGCCATTAAAAGTCGTTTCTTAATCGGATAACTGATTGAGTACTGCCTCAATGGTCAGTACTCGTTATTTCTGTAAATGATAAGAATTAGAAAAACCCTAAAGGACTGGTGCTATAGCTCACCAAGAGGTTTTTGGTTTGTTGGTAATGATCCAGCGCCTTTTTGTGAGTTTCTCTGCCAATACCTGATTTTTTATAACCACCAAATGCCGCGTGTGCAGGATACATATGATAACAGTTAGTCCAAACGCGACCCGCTTCGATTTGGCGACCAAATTGATATGCGCGATTCATATCTCTAGTCCACACCCCGGCACCTAAACCAAACTCAGAGCTATTCGCCAACTCCAACGCCTCCGCTTCATCTTTAAAAGTGCATAAAGAGATCACCGGACCAAATATTTCCTCTTGGAATACCCGCATTTGGTTGTGCCCTTTTAACAGCGTCGGCTGAATATAAAAGCCTTTGTGATAACCCTCGCCAAGCTCCGCGACTTCGCCACCGATTAACACTTCAGCCCCCTCCTTCTTGCCAATATCAATATAGCTAAGGATTTTATCAAATTGAGCTTGTGAGGCTTGAGCACCAACCATGGTCTCTGTATCAAGCGGATTGCCGCGTTTTATCGCTTTAGTGCGTTCGATGACTTTGGCTATAAAGTCATCGTATATATCTTCTTGCACGAGCAATCGCGATGGACAAGTACATACTTCGCCTTGGTTAAAGTAGGCCAGCACCGCGCCTTCAATACACTTGCTTAGGTAATCATCATCAGCTTGCATTACATCACTAAAGTAGATATTGGGTGACTTACCTCCTAGCTCCACCGTTGAGGGAATGATATTTTCAGCAGCACATTTTAGAATGTGAGAGCCCACAGGAGTCGAGCCTGTAAACGCAATTTTTGCGATACGTGTACTCGTAGCAAGCGCTTCACCAGCCTCTTTCCCGAAACCATTTACAATATTAACCACGCCATTTGGTAATAAATCAGCGATTAGTTCCATCAACAACAAAATAGACGCAGGCGTTTGCTCCGCAGGTTTTAGCACTACGCAGTTTCCAGCAGCGAGAGCGGGTGCAAGTTTCCAAGCGGCCATAAGTAATGGGAAGTTCCATGGGATGATCTGCCCCACAACGCCCAGAGGCTCATGAAAATGATAGGCCACGGTTAACTCGTCAATTTCACCTATGGCTCCTTCTTGAGCACGAATGCAACCTGCAAAATAGCGGAAATGATCAGCAGCAAGCGGAACATCAGCGGCTAGCGTTTCACGTACAGCTTTACCATTATCCCATGTTTCGGCTACCGCTAGGTATTCAAGGTTTGCTTCTATTCGGTCTGCGATTTTGAGTAATATATTGCTTCGTTCAGTGACCGAAGTTTTACCCCACGCCGCCTTTGCAGCATGGGCGGCGTCAAGTGCCAGTTCAATGTCTGCATTATTTGAACGCGGGATCTGACAAAACACTTCGCCATTAACAGGACTAATATTGTCGAAGTACTGGCCGTCAACGGGTGGCGTCCACTCACCACCAATAAAGTTTTGATATTGCGACTTAAAGCTGACGACTGCACCTTCAGTGTTTGGATTTGCGTATATCATTTTTACCTCTGCAACTTGTGTTATTTATTTGGGCTTCATTCGTCCCAGTTTTGTTTTTACTAATATTTGACATTAGTCAAATTCACCTTTAAAAACTTAACTTAGGGTCTCGGAATGTATACGCACAGTCCAAAAGTAACCGAGAAGGAGTGCATTATTTGCAGATCTCTAAACATCGCAGTCGTGTCGAACGCTTAGTTGAAAACAAAATAAGCTTTGCTGCCAATCAGGTAGAGCTTAGCGTCTATGACACATACGAAAGTACCAATAGAGTCAAACTCGCCTCTAATGAAGTGTTGTTTTGTGCGATGATCACTGGTAAAAAAGTGATGCACGTAGACAGTTGTGACTATCACCAGCCCTTTTTACCTCATCAAAGCTTCGTATTGGCACCAGAACAAACCGTATTTATAGACTTTCCCGACGCCAGCTTATCCGCTCCCACCACGTGTTTAGCAATTGAGATCAGTCGAGAGAAAATTAATACCGTGAGCGAGAAGTTAGCGCTTTCGCTTCCTAGTGATTTTAATTATCAAAAGCAGCTGGTTCACACCGAGCATAACTGGCAAACCCAGCATTGCTTGGGGCGATTGCTCCATCTATTCAGTGAGAATGAGGCTGAGCGGGGGTACTTTATCGATTTGGCAATGGACGAACTAATTGCAAGACTACTACAGCAACAAAGCCGAGATCTGCTGTTAGGCGCAGTAAAACAAGCACCAGATCATAATGGTTTGTATCAAGCGGTGCATTATTTGGAGACTCATTTAGACGAGCCATTAGATGTAGAGAAACTTTGTAAACTTAGCTGCATGAGTAGAAGTCGCTTTTTCACTCAATTTAAAAAATCATTCGCGACGACGCCACAGCAGTGGCTCCAAGCACGGAGACTAACTGAAGCAAAGGCAAAACTAAAAGCAGGAATTCAGATCACCGCAATTAGTTTTGCACTCGGCTTTAAGCATCCAAGTCAATTCAGTCGAGCGTTTAAACAAGCCTTTAATATCACGCCGAAGGACTATCAACTTCAGGCACTAAAAGCCGATAAAAACGACTGGTTACTCCGTTAGTCCAGCCAAAACCCTGTTGCACCACGTATTCTCCGCCACTAGCCTGTTTATCCGGTTCAACCACATTGTACTTCTCAAGCAAACAGCCGGTTTGCTCAAAGCCGGTTTCAACAGCATAAAGCCATGCTTGCATAATCTTATTCGCGAGTTGATTTTGACCATATGCCCTTAAACCTGACACCGCAAACCACTGCAGTGGTGCCCAGCCATTAGGACTGTCCCACTGCTGTGAAGTAGTGACTAAGGTACTAACCAATCCACCTTGCTGCAAAAACTCTGCCTCGAGTTTTTTGCCAATATGCTCTGCCTGCTCGGGTGTAACCAGCTCAGCAAACATAGGCACAACGCCCGCAAGAGATTCAACGGAGGTACGCGCATAATCATTAAGATCCACATCGAAAAACCAGCCTTTTTTATCACACCAACAATATTTCTGTATCAGTGCACTGCGATTTGACGCTAAATTGGCATAGTACTGAGCTTCCGTTAGCTCGTTTAATTTCTCAAAACAACGTGCGATTTGCGACTCAAGCAATACCAGCAGTGCATTTAAATCCACTGGGATAATGTCTGTTGTACGAATGCTCGCTAAATCGTCAGCGTTTGCTAACCAGCGGCTACTAAAGTCCCACCCCGACTCACAAGCCGCACGAATGTGCTGATAAAAGGTTTCGCTGTCCGTAACCGCTGCGGCTAATTCTATATCCTCAATAAAAGACTCTGGGCGCGGTGCTGCAAGCGGATCCCAGTAGCGATTCAGTGTGCCCCCACATGGCATGTTGACGACTCGGTACTGCGCTTTTTTATCCGTGCAACTCAAATCCTCTCCGGTCTGCCAAAACTGATGTTCTTTCAGTAATGCCTGAGTAACTCGCGACAGC
Organism: Pseudoalteromonas sp. DY56-GL79; assembly: GCF_041414765.1. Classification (NCBI taxonomy): domain Bacteria; kingdom Pseudomonadati; phylum Pseudomonadota; class Gammaproteobacteria; order Alteromonadales; family Pseudoalteromonadaceae; genus Pseudoalteromonas; species Pseudoalteromonas sp. DY56-GL79. The sequence continues at coordinate 182,642 of NZ_JANHZS010000004.1, forward strand.
CACTGCTTATCATGAGATTTTTCCTGCCACAGTAAATCAACCATTAATGCCGTTACAGGTGGCTGGGAGCGACTTTGGTAATAATCTCGATTACCGTTAGGTACATGTCCAATACGATCAATAAGACTCACAAAGTTATCTAACATTCCCTCAACGAGATCGCTTCTGTTCGCATCCAAAAGCCCGAGTGCCGTAAAGTAGCTATCCCAGTAATAAATCTCGTTAAAACGTCCACCCGGTACAACATACTGATGGGGTAAAGGTAGCAAGGAACCTTTAGCAACGGTGCTCGGCTTTCTAGATAAACGCGACCACAGCGCACTGATATACTGCTGTGCACTAGGAAAATCGGGTAAGGCATCTAATTCTTTGTTGGCAACAAAGTCAAAATGCGCATGCACAAATCTAAGTAATGCCTCTCCCGTCGGCTTTTGCATCACATACTGGTTTTCTATCTCTGCGAGCGGAATTTTTGCGATGGCATCTGCAAAAACCTTACTGTCTGAAAACAGGCCAGCGCTTTGCACCGCCTTAAAAATCTCTGTGGAATAAAAGTTTGATTGGTACTGCATGTAAAACCTCAGCTCACCTTTTGTTGGCTTGGTGTGTGAGCATGATTTGATTGACTAGACTCACTCATCGATTTAAAGAAATATAAACACACAGCAATCACCAGCATGGGAATAAGTGCCCCATAAAACGCTTGTTGACCACCAAAATGTTGAAATACCAAACCTGTGATCATAGAGCCCGTGCTACCACCCAGCGCTGAAAATACAACGATTAGCCCTGTCATCGAAGCGTGCTGTGTAGTGGGTAAACTACTTAGCATTACCGAATTAATCACTGGATAAATAGGCGCCATAAAAAGACCGATCAGCGGCATGAGAAAAGCCACAAGGGGTGCGTCAAATAACGAAGAAATAAGCGTTTTCTCAATACCCTCAGTCATCGGTAACGTTAAAATCACTAATCCTGCCATAGCGGCAAGGCAAACATTTAACACCACATACCAATGTACTTTGGTGAGCACAACGCCGGCACCAAGCCGACCGAGTGCTAAACAGGCAGCAAAAACACTGGTAATTTGCACGCTAATATTCACCGGTAATGACAAGATCTCATTATTAAAAGTAGGCAACCAAGTGCCTATACTCTGCTCTATCAATACGTATAAAAATGCGGAAATCACAAATACCAGCACAAGCGGCTTAGCCACAAGCTTTAGCATAGCCATAAATGCAGAGACACTAGACTCGGTGGCTTGCGTTGGCTCAGGCTTTGCAATTGGGGAGATCCAAACAATAAACGCGGTGAAAGCACTCAGCACAGCTAACACGAAATAGACGTTTAACCAGCCAAGAGAGTTATCGCCGCTGTCAATAAACGCCGCAAATATCCAATAACCGCCGAGGACCCCCAACATAAACACGCCCTCAATAAAATTAAGCAGGCTTGAATGTTGGTTGCTTCCTTCAGTGACTTGGCCAACCAGCGCATAAACCGACACTTTGACCACCGCAAATGCCGCACCCACGCAGGCAAATACTAGTTTAAGAATCCAAAACTCAGCGACCATAGGAGTGATACTGCAAATCAATGCTACACCCGCAAGCACAGCGGTCAGAGCGATTTTAAATCCGACCCTAGGGATAACCGACGCAACTAGAAATGAAACGATGGCGATGGGAAGATCTTTAAATGCCTCTAAGGTGGCGGCCTGCGCTTTTGTAATGCCAAAGCTATGAATAGACTGCAAGATGACCGTCCCTACGCTATTGAGCAAAATAGCAAATAGGAAGTAACTAACGGCCATGGCAAGTATGATACGTGCTCGATTCATTGTTATTCTCGTTAAAACACTGTGATTCCTTTTTAGTCTAGACAGACTTTCTTATTTTTGCAATCGTTTGCATTCCAAATCACATCAATACAATTTAAGCTAATGATTGTTATCGCATATTGTGCTGCTTTAACTAACCTGAACTCGGGATAAGAAGTTAGTTAAGCTACCAAGATACCTAAGTTCAAAGCGTAATATCACTCTAGCCAGAAGTTATTTCTTAATACAAGGCAAATTTGTGCGTCAATAGCCGGCCTATTGCAAGCAAATTTAACGCAGTAGTAAGGGATAACAGCTGCTAGAGAACAAGTTGTTATCCCAAGTTCAGGTTAACTAGATTGTCTGATCACCAGTGAGGACGGCACCTCTTGAGAAGCACATGTCTCACCACTTAGCTGAGAGAGTAGCTTTTCCACCAATAACTGTGCTGCCGCGTTGGTGTCTTGTTTAATCGTAGATAGCGCAGGGAAGCTGATCTGTGCCATGGCAATATCATCAAAGCCGACTATTCGTACGTCATTCGGCACGCTAACATAACGCTCTTTTAGGGCTTTTAGTGCTCCAAGCGCGACCATATCACTACATGCAAAGATCCCATCAAAGGTTAATCCTTGTGCTCGCAACGAAGCGTTTATACTCGCGTAGGCAGCCTCTGAGGTAATGTCGATTTTAATCATTTTCGCTTCTACCTTGGCTTTTTCCACCGCATGGCAAAATCCGCGATAGCGCTCACCAAGTTCGGCATGGCCCGGATCGCCCAAAAATAGAAGTTTAGACGATCCCTTTGCAATTAAGTGCTCCGTTGCGTTAAGGCCACCAATAAAATTGTCACTACCAACGATAGGATAATTTGCAGAAGTTTTAGGGTCGCCCCATACCACGATCGGCGTTCCCGCTTTTGCGGCACGTTCAATTCGTGCTTGCTCCTTGCCTTGCCCGACGACGATGACTCCATCGGCTCGACGGCCAGAAATAAAATAACCATGCCAGTCTTCCCCCGCCATATAAGAATTGGAGAGCAATAACTCGTAGCCTTTTCGGTTCACTGCACGGTTAATATCGCTCACTACTTTAAGTAAAAATGGGTCGTCGACGGATTGTTTGGTTTCAGCTTCGAGGTTGATAATAACAGCAATGACTTTGGTTTTTTGCATCCGTAAGCGACTAGCCGCCGCGTTAACGCTAAAGTGATGCTCTTTTGCAAGCGCCTGAATTCGCTCTCGAGTTTCCTTTCTTATCAAAGGGTTATCATTGAGTGCACGGGAAGCTGTGGAGGTAGAGACTCCAGCTAGCCTTGCTAGATCCGATAGCTTTAATTGTGTTGTTCCCATCGCAAACCCCTTCTTAGCACACGTTATTACATCGCTATTCTTACAATTTTTTGATACTTAAACCATAACTAATTGAATCTCCTACCCTAACCAAGCAGAAAAGATAAGCAATCACTGTAAATTTGTAACGCCTTCCATCATTTTATGACAAATTTTTAAACAACATCATTGCAAACGTTTGCATTAAGATCTATTTTAAAAAATAGACAGTCGTTAAATACCAGTCTATGACAACAACAAGAGGGCTTTAGCCGTGATAAAAACTAACTCCTTAAGCTTGATCGCTGCAGCTATAACGCTTGCGTTAAGCGCATCAGCTCAGGCTGAACAACAACCGAACAATAACAAAGAAAAAGTAGAAACCATCATTGTGTCAGGTACACCTGGTGGCGCAGGGATCAGAAAAATTGATGCAAGCTTTGCTGTGACTAACATCGATGCCGTGCAAATTGATAAGCTCGCCCCCAAAAGTACCGCTGACTTGCTTAAAGCGGTGCCTGGGATCTGGGTTGAAAGTTCAGGAGGTGAATCCGGTGCCAACGTTTTTGTTCGCGGCTTTCCAGGCGGTGGGGATGCACCATTCTTAACGGTTAGTTTGCAAGGCAGTCCTATATATCCCGCGCCAACGCTCTCATTTTTAGAAAACACCTCGATTTTCAGACTCGATGAAACCATCAGTATGATGGAAGGCCTGCGTGGTGGACCAAACCCCGTGGTGTCTAATGGTCAGCCGGGCTTAACAACTAACTTTCAACTTAAACGCGGCCAAGCCGACACCGAAGGGACGTTTAAATATACCACCACAGACTATGGTCTTAACCGCATTGACGGCGTGTTAAGTGGTGAGATCTCCAATGATCTTTACTACATGGTTGGCGGCTATATCAAACGCTCTTCTGGGATCCGTGATGCGGGCTTTACCTCAGAAAAAGGCCATCAATTTACCATAAACCTAACCAAAGAGTTTGCTGATGGTGAATTTAACCTTTATACCCGTCAAACTGATGACAGAGGCGCATGGTATCTGCCAACCCCACTTAATGTTGAGGGTGTGGATGCGGGCTTTACTCAGCTGGGAACGAATAATCGCAAAGCCATTATTTATGTCGGTGATGAAAATGCACCGATGAGCGTAGATATGGGTGATGGTCGCGGCTGGAAAGGCCATGTTTCTGGAGGTAGCTTAAAAGTAGAATTCAAAAATGGTTGGCAGTTAAATGACCGCTTTAGCTTAACGCAAGGCGATGCAAATACACTAGGCCTTGTGCCTGCTGGCAGTGCCATGCGTTTAAGTGAAGTGGCGGACAATGGTGAAACCGCAACAGGTAGCGTCACGGGCGATGAATACGCGGGTGATACCATGGTACAACAATATGGTCGCTGGGTTGTATTAAAAGATATCGAAGCTTTCACCAATGACTTAGCCTTAAGCAAAACCTTTGGTGATTGGTCAAGTGCCTTTGGTATTTATACAGCAACTACTTCTGCAAAAGACTGGTGGAGCTTAGGCAATACCGCCTACCACGTTTTGGAACAAGGTGGCGAAGCATTGAATGGTATCGCGTGTAATAGCGATGTTGCCGGTTGCGCCTTCAACTACGACATTAACAGTTCTGGTGATGCCACGACATGGGCAGTTTATACCACTCATAGTTACCAAGCTACTGAAGCGCTTAAATTAGACTTAGGCCTGCGTAGTGAGCAGCACGAGGTAGAATACTCTGTAGATGAAGATTTAGACGGAGTGATCACAAAAGCGGTTGACTATGATGAGCGCAAGACTTCATGGACCTTAGGCGCTGACTATAGTTTGAGCTTAGATTCAGGTGTTTTTGTGCGTATGAACAAAGGCTACAAAATGCCTTATTTCGACGACTTCAGAGACAACTATAGCACCTATGAATCGGGCGAGTCGCTGATTAAAGAAGTCACACAAGCTGAGCTTGGCTATAAATATATGGGTGAAACCGGCGACCTCTTTGTTACTTTATTTACCAACGAAGTAAAAGGCGACACGTTTGTAAGACGCCCAGGTATACCTGCGGAAATTCTAACCAATGAAGCAACCGGTGTAGAACTTGATTACAGCTATAACCATGAATCGGGTTTATCGATAAACTTGAATGCCACTTGGCAAGACACTGAAATTACTGAAAGCCCAACAAATGAGGGAAATAAAGCACAGCGCCAACCAGATTGGATGCTGCGCGTTACACCAAGCTACGACTTTGAAATGTCAGGTATGTATGCCACCTTGTATGGCACACTCTCAGCTGTAGATGACCGTTTTGGCGATAATGAAAATACTGTCGTGTTAGAGGGCTACGAAAAGCTTGATATTGGCCTTATCGTAGAGCCAACAGAGGGCGTAAAATTACAACTAGCGGTAGATAATCTTACTGATAAACAAGGGATCACCGAGGGGGATCCACGTAACCCAGATTCACCTAACGGCCGCTATATCATGCCAAGGAGTGTAAAGTTTAGCGTTGCGTATACGTTCTAGTTGCTGTAACTAAGCGTTTAACATAGCGCTGCCCGCTTATATCAAATGCCTGAGGCTGGTAGCGCTAAAAAGACCTAATCAAATACACTTCAGAACACCGCCTGCTACCCTAAACCTTAGTTATTGTGCCAAGAGAAACCGCCACCAACTTTTCTTCGTCACCGCTTTGCGCATATACCTTACATTCGCATGTCGCCTGACGTTTACCCGAATACAACACGGTTGACTTCGCAATTAGCTTATCGCCAATAGCGGGTCTAACATAATTCACTTTATACTCTGAGGTAACACAGCTGCCCAGCACCGATGCACCAGCAAAAGTAATACAATTATCAGCTAGATAGCTAACCACGCCGCCATGTGCAAAACCATAGTTTTGTTTAAGATCATCCCGAATAGCGAGACTTAACTCAGCAACGCCAACCTCAAACACCTCCAACTCAGCGCCCAACAACAAACTAAAAGACTGCTGTGCTAGGATCTCCTTTCCTTCCTCTAACATAGTATTGCTCAACTTCTTCTCCTTAATTATATTTAAAATATCAACGCTCAAATAGACTCGACGTCGCGAATAGTCTTCACGTTATAGTAAACAATCATAGTTAATTAAAACCGCGATATGATTAGCTCAACACGACTAAAAACTGGGCTAGAAATACCGCCTATCACTAAACTCCCATAGGTCAACTACAATGTAAACAAGCAGCTATATCAATTATTTTACGTATTCTGAATGAGTTTGAAATGTTGCCACTAATTTAGGACGGGTTAGCTACAATAAAAAAGCCGCTTAGCTAGAAACTAAACGGCTTTTTCTATATTCAAGCTAGGGTTGGATTAATCTAACCAGAACTCTTTTTTGAACTTAATACCAAACTCACTGCGGTCATTGCTGCGCATGACACCAACAAAGCCACTTTGCTGTAGACGACCTACATCGTACACTTCGTTTAGCACGTTTTCACCGTATAGCGTTACTTCCATATCACCTTCAGCGTTGGTGTATGAGATGTTAAAGCCTAACAATTCGCGAGAATCAATATGCTCGCTTGCTCGTGTTACAGACTGACCTTGCATGTCTGAGCGGTACGAGTAGCTTGCGTTAACTGCAATCGTTGCACCATGCTCTAAGTCATGGAAGTAAGATGGTGCGACCATCACAGTCCATCGAGGTGTGAGTGCTGGCGCATCGCCTTTACCAATACCAATAACACCTTCATCAACATGGGTAATTTCTGAGTCTAGGTAACCGATTGAGCTGCGTACTGAGAAATCATCAGTAATTGCGATTGTCGTTTCAAGTTCAATACCTTGTGCTTTCGACTCACCTGCATTTTCCACGATAGTGACGAAACCACCGCCAGCAGTCGGGTCGTTGAAAGGTAGCGCCAGATCGGTGTAATCCGTTACAAATGCAGCAACCATCATAGATACGTTGTCATGCACTTGGCCTTTGAAACCGATTTCGTAGTTAATCGCTTTAGTTTCATCAAACGCAGCGAATTGATCTGGACCACCAAATGGACGTGGTGGGAAGCCGCCACTTTGGTACCCTTTTTGGACCTGCGCGTAAACATTGATGTCACGAGTTAACTGGTATGACGCATTCACGTCCCACGTCACTTCGTCAAAGTCTGCGCTTACATATTTACGAGCACCAAAGCTTGGGAATAGTGCGTTTGCCTCTTTTTTGTCTTCAGAGTAACGTAAACCACCACCTATGCTGAACAGCTCAGTCACGTCAAAGCTTGCATTTATGTAAGCCGCATAGGCATCGGTTTCTTGATTGATATCAAAGTAACCGTAGTCACCAAAAGAAGCTGTCTGACCATCGTTTAATAAGCCATTTGGCGTGTTCCACGGGCTAAATACGAACGGACCAGAGCTGGTAAAACCATCTTCGTTAAAGTAATAAAGACCCGATACAAAATCCCAAGAGTCATAAGTACCGTTTAGTTGTAGTTCAAATGAGTACTGATCTGCACCGCCCTCTTCTGGGAATTCAGATAGATTAAGTGCTACCGCATCGTCATCTAGGCCACCGGTATATTCAGAACTACGCTTGCTTGCGATAAATTTAACAGAGTAAACATCACTTGCTTGCCAATCAGCAGTCACTGACCCACCCCAACCAGAATAATCTGTGCTTTCAATGCCAGCAACCGTTGTTGCCAAATCATCAGGATTGTTTGGCAACATAGACTCATCTAGCAATGGGAAGTCACCATTGAAAGGGTCATTTGAGTCAAGTGGACCTGTTAATTCAATAGTATACGGTGATTGACCAGACTCGTTCTCAACGCCGTCAAATGCAGCGGTGACAACTAAATCATTCGTTGCTTGCCATCTAAGTGCTAAACGGCCACTAAACTCTTGCTCTTCGCCGATTTCCTTTTCAGGATTTGCTAAGTTGATTGCTTTACCTACACCGTCGCGCTCTTTATAAGAAGCACTTGCAGAAAAGCTCAGTGTGTCTGTTAACGTCTGGCTTGTATACAGGTCAGTCGCTAAACGACCGCGAGAACCTATTTTAGCTTCAACGCGTGCAACTTCTTCAGCGCCAGGTTGTTTAGTGATCACATTTACCGCACCGCCTAATGTGTTACGGCCGTACAGTGTACCTTGTGGACCACGTAGTACCTCTACGCGTTCAACATTGGGCAGTGAAAGGTTAGAACCCATCTGACGGCCAAGGTATACGCCATCAACGTAAACACCAACACCTGGGTCCGTTGTGATCACATGGTCTTGTAGACCAATACCACGGATAAATACAGAAGCATGTGCAGCGTTACCTACACCATAGCGAGTAATATTTAAGTTTGGAACGAACTTACCAATATCGTCTAGATTGCTGATATTGGCTTTATCAATATCACTAGCACCGATAGAAGTAATCGCAGTAGGCGTTTCGAACAAGCTTTCAGTACGTTTACGAGCAGTCACTTCTATTTTTTCAAAAACTTGTTTTTCTTGCTCTACATTAGCTTGTTCAGCCAATGCTGTACTAGGAAGGGCTACTGCTGCTAACACTGCAGCTGAAATCGCAGATAAACCAAGGCGAGGTAAAACTGTAATCATATAATCTCCAAAGGAATCACCGTGTGTGTACTAGTCGCGAGAGGTCGCAAACTAGAGAAGCAACAAGCTCAGTGTTATTACTTCTAGCCCTGTAATCCGTAAAATCTAAATAGATTTGGACACTACAAATTTTGGGCATAAAAAAAGATGCACTAGGGGCATCTCTTTCCTCTGGAGGGGTATTATAGTCACAACGGGGATAAATTGAAATAATTATTTAATAAAAATTACTTTTGGGGTTTTTGTAACCAAAACAAAACCAATATTGGGAAATTAATTTTTGCAAAAAAAGCGTTATAGAACAAATAATTACACTAAATAGCAGGATGATATGTTACTAAAGTGAAACTTCTGCCTAGGTTTTTGCCGTGGTGCTAAGTTCGTCTGAAATTTTGAGGCGAGAAAATCTTGTCGATAACAGCGCTACCGCATCCTGCTATTGCCGAGGTACCAATATCCATTTAGCCAAGGCTAAAATTCTGCTATTTAGTTGTTCTACAGGCTTAGTGGCAAACGATAGACGAAAAAAAACCAGCATAAGCTGGTTTTTTTATTTGGTGCGAATGGGGGGACTTGAACCCCCACGGCCTAAGCCACCACCCCCTCAAGATGGCGTGTCTACCAATTCCACCACATTCGCAAATTCGGTGTATTTCCTAACGATTAGTTAGGTACGTCAGAAGCTGGATTTTCTTCTGTCGCTGGCACATCATTTGTTGCTGGAACTGTTGTTGCAGCAGCTGGTGCCTCTAGATTTTCCCACTCATTAGTCTTTTTAATCTGACCTGTAGTTAGGTTACCTAGAACAATACTTAGCACAAAGAAAATCGTTGCTAAGATTGTTGTTGTCTTAGTCATAAAGTTGCCTGCGCCTGATGAGCCGAAAACTGTCGCCGATGCACCTGCACCAAACGAAGAGCCCATATCTGCGCCTTTACCTTGCTGAATCAACACCATACCAATTAGTGCTAACGCCACAATTAAGTAAACAACCATTAGAATTTCGTACATTTACTTATCCTTTTGCACTTCTGCATATAGCTGCGAAACTCTCAGGTTTTAGGCTTGCGCCACCGATAAGTCCACCGTCTATATCGTCTTGTGCGAATAACAATTCACTGTTCTGTTCATTAACACTGCCACCGTAAAGAAGTCGCAGTGCTTGTGCGATTTGCTTGTCATTTTCTGAAAGCAAATCACGTATAAATTTGTGTACTGCTTGCGCTTGCTCTGGAGATGCTGTTTTACCAGTACCAATAGCCCAAACAGGTTCGTATGCTATCACAGAGTGAGTTAGCGCTGCTACACCTAATTTGGTAATAACCGCGTTTATTTGCCTAGCAACGACTTGCTCTGTTTGCCCATTTTCTCTTTCTTCTTCAGTTTCACCAACACATAAAATTGGTGTCAAACCTTGTTCTTGAGCATGTGCAAATTTATTAGCAACATCTTCATCGTTTTCGCCATAAATAGCTCGACGCTCTGAGTGACCAACTAAGGTATATGTTGCACCTAGCGATTTTGCTAGGGACGCCTGAATTTCTCCAGTGTATGCGCCTTCTTTATATTCCGAAACAGTTTGTGTTCCGACAGTAAGCCCTTTACTTGCTGCTTGCTCAATGAGCATGGCAGGAGGAAAAACAATTACATCTGCTTGAAATGCTTGATTGCTTACTGCTTCTGATATTTGGTCAACAAGGGCTTTTGAGCCATTCATTTTCCAGTTACCAGCAACAATTTGCTTTCTAATTGTCATACGATACTCCGCAGTAGAAAGCGGGTGAGATACTAACTCTACTCACCCGAAGTTACAAGAAATAAATTTAATTTTTGGTTTAATTGCTCACAGATTCAACAACTTCAGCGATTTTTTGGGCAAAATCGATAACTTGCTTCTGTTGCTGAGCTTCAACCATGACGCGAACCACTGGCTCTGTACCAGATTTACGCAATAGCACTCTGCCCTTTCCGGCAAGCTGAGTTTCAACTTCAGCGACAACCGCTTTAACAGCGGCTTGCTCGGTTGGATCATCTTTAGTGCTATAGCGCACGTTAATCATCTTCATTGGGTATTTGCTAAAACCTTCACCCAAATCTTTTAATGTTTTATTCTGCGCAACCATGGCAGCAAGCACTTGTAAGCTAGAGACAATGCCATCACCGGTGCTGATCAGATCCAGATTTAAAACGTGACCTGAACTTTCGCCGCCAATTTTCCAGCCTTTCTCACCAAGAAGCTCCATTACATAGCGGTCACCGACCTTACTACGCTCAAAAGCAATTCCGCGTGATTTAAGGGCGTTTTCGAGCCCCATGTTAGACATTACCGTACCTACAACACCGCCACCTAATGTGCCATCGGCATGAGCTTGGCAAGCGATAATATAGACGATGTCATCACCATCAAATACATGACCGTCGTGATCGACCATCATGACTCGGTCACCATCACCATCATAAGCAATACCAACATCCGCTTGATGTTCAAGTACGGCTTTTTTCAATGCTTCGACATGCGTTGCACCGCATTTTTCGTTGATGTTGACACCATTAGGTTCACACGCAGTTGTGATCACGTCCGCACCAAGTTCACGCATGACACTTGGCGCAATGTGATAAGTCGCGCCATTTGCGCAGTCCAGTACCACTTTCAACCCTTCAAGCGATAGCTCTTTAGGAAATTGGCCTTTACAAAATTCGATATAGCGACCATCCGCACTCTCTAGACGCTTAGCTTTACCGAGTTTTTCAGACGCGACACACGTCATCGGTTCATCCAGCTTTGCTTCTATTGCAAGTTCCACCTCGTCAGGGAGCTTTTTACCATCGCCACCAAAAAACTTGATGCCATTGTCATGGTATGGATTATGAGATGCACTGATCACAATACCAGCCTCAGCTCTGAACGTTTGCGTCAAGTAAGCAACAGCAGGTGTCGGCATAGGCCCCAATAAAATCACATTGATCCCAGCGGCAATTAACCCAGCCTCTAACGCGGTTTCAAGAAGGTAGCCAGAAATGCGGGTATCTTTGCCAATAATTACCTTTTTGGTACCACGCTCAGACAGCACTTTTCCAGCCGCCCAGCCTAGTTTCATTGCAAATTCAGGCGTAATTGGGAACTCGCCCACCATGCCCCTTACACCATCCGTACCGAAGTACTTTCTTGTTGTCATTGAGTAACTCCATTGACCGACGCTAGCCATACATTAAGCGCGTCGCTTGTTTCTTTTACGTCATGAACACGAATTATGTGAGCGCCTTTCTGCGCACATATCAATGCACCAGCTAGACTCGCAGCTACGCGCTCATGCGTTTCCCGAGTGAGTAGTTGTCCAAACATGGACTTTCTAGAGAGGCCTGTCAGAATAGGCAAATCGAAAGCATGAAACTTGTCCAATCCACCTAATATCTGAAAGTTATGCTCTAGAGATTTACCGAAGCCAAAACCTGGATCTAAAATCAGCCGGTTGGTATCAATCCCAGCTTGCTTGCACGCACTGATCCTAGCTTCGAAAAACTGACTGATGTCTGAAAATAAGTCATCATAGTGAGGGTTATTTTGCATTGAGCGAGGTTGACCTTGCATATGCATTAAACAAATTGGTACATCACTGTATTGAGCTGCGACTTCAAGCGCACCTGGCTCTTGCAACGCTCGAACATCATTAATGATATCAGCACCAGCCTCTATTGCTTGTTTCATTACCTCGGCTTTACTAGTATCTACCGAAATCACACAGTTAGAGTGTGTGCGAATTGCTTTAATAATCGGTATTACGCGCTGTAATTCTTCTTCTAATTCTACGTCTGGCGCGCCGGGACGAGTGGACTCTCCACCTATGTCTAAGATGGTAGCGCCTTGTGAAAGCATTAAATTTGCTTGCTCGATTGCGCTATCAAGGTGAGTAAAATGTCCACCATCAGAAAATGAGTCGGGAGTAACATTTAAAATCCCCATTACCTGAGGCTTATCTAAACTAAGGGTGCGCCCTTTGGGTAAACGTAACTCGTACATTCTATACCTATTTTCTGTAGTCTAAGTTTGGTGATAACGAAAGGCTTATAGCAGTTGATTTAAGTTCTCGCATTGAATGCTAATAAAACTTATATCAACTGATACAAAAAAGCCCCGATTGCTCGGGGCTGTCGTATTCTACCTAATCTTACGATTTGTCATCAAGTTCTGAGTTTGATGATGTGTCGTTTGACTGCTCTTCTGCTGGTTTTTCAGCTTTAGGCTCAGGTTTTATGTCTGTTACTTTCGCAGATTCTGCTTTTTTCTCTGGCTTAATGTCATGCGCATCCCTTGGTGGACGAACATCACGACGCTCCATTAGATCATCAATCTGCAATGCATCAATCGTTTCGTATTTCATCAACGCATCTTTCATCGTGTGAAGAATATCCATATTATCTTTTAGGATTTGCTCCGCCCGTTTGTAGTTGCGATCGATGAAATCTTTAATTTCAGCATCAATAAGCTTAGCGGTTTCATCTGACATACCTGACATGCGATGAGAACCACCACCCATGTACATCTCGCCTTGCTCTTCTAAGTACATCTGTGGACCAAGTTTCGGACTTAAGCCCCACTGAGTAACCATTTTCTTAGCAATATCGGTTGCGCGCTCAATATCGTTGCTCGCGCCTGTCGTTACTTTGTCATCGCCGTAAATCAGCGCTTCAGCGATACGACCACCGTATAAACTCGAAAGCATAGATTCTAGGTGTTGCTTAGAGTGACTTACACGGTCTTGCTCCGGTAAGTACATTGTTACACCTAATGCGCGACCACGTGGAATAATCGACACTTTATATACTGGATCATGCTCAGGCACTAAACGACCAACAATCGCGTGACCGGCTTCGTGATAAGCCGTCATTTCCTTCTCTTGCTCGCTCATCACCATGGACTTACGCTCAGCACCCATCATGATTTTATCTTTCGCGGCGTCAAATTCCGCCATACTTACCTTACGCTTGTTGCCACGAGCAGCAAACAGTGCAGCCTCATTCACAAGGTTAGCTAAGTCAGCACCAGAAAAGCCCGGCGTACCACGTGCAATCACTGACGCTTCAACATTATCGTCTAAAGGCACTTTACGCATGTGAACGTTTAAGATTTGTTCACGACCACGAATATCCGGAAGACCAACCACGACTTGGCGATCGAAACGACCAGGACGTAATAATGCAGGATCTAGTACATCAGGACGGTTAGTAGCAGCAATAACGATAATACCTTCGTTACCCTCAAAGCCATCCATTTCTACAAGCATTTGGTTAAGTGTTTGCTCTCGCTCGTCGTGACCACCGCCCATACCGGCGCCACGTTTACGGCCTACCGCATCGATTTCATCGATAAAGATAATACAAGGCGCAGCTTTCTTTGCCTGTTCAAACATGTCACGGACACGAGATGCACCAACACCGACAAACATTTCTACGAAGTCAGAACCGGAAATGGTAAAGAATGGTACTTTTGCTTCGCCAGCAACGGCTTTAGCAAGTAGGGTTTTACCCGTACCTGGAGGACCAACCATTAACACGCCTTTCGGAATGCTACCGCCCAATTTTTGGAACTTTGACGGGTCACGCAAGAAATCTACTAGCTCAGTAACATCTTCTTTCGCTTCGTCACAACCAGCAACGTCCGCAAATGTTGTCTTAACTTGGTCTTCGCTCATTAGTCGAGCTTTACTTTTACCAAACGACATTGCGCCTTTGCCGCCACCGCCTTGCATTTGGCGCATGAAGAAAATCCATACCCCAATAAGCAAAAGCATTGGAAACCAAGAAATAAAGATGTTTGCAAGGAAAGATTGCTCTTCCGGTGCAACGCCTTTGATATTTACGTCGTTCTTAAGTAAGTCATTAACCAAATCCAAATCAGTTAATGGAATTACTGTTTGAAAACGATCTCCACTTGAACGAACGCCACTAATCACGCCGGTTTGACGATCAATACTGACTTCTCTTACAGAGCCATTGCGCACATCCTTTACAAATTGTGTGTAACTCGTTTGGCGATCATATTGTTCGCCACCGTTAAAGCTCTGGAACACAGTCATTAGCACTACTGCAATCACTAACCAGAGTATTAGATTTTTAGCCATATCGCTCAAGGAGTTAACCTCTTGTATCCAAAAAAATTCAAATTCAACTTGATGCTTTCCAACTGTACTACAGTTTGTAGCCCGTCGCCACTACATATACTTCGCGTGAACGAGGACGAGACGCTTTTGGTTTACGGATCTTTACGACCTTAAAACAATTACGTACCTCTTGTACAAATTGATCAAAGCCTTCTCCTTGGAAAACTTTAACCGCAAATGCACCGTTTGATTTTAGCACTTGATGGCACATATCTAATGCTAGCTCGACCAGATACATACTGCCAGATTGATCGGTTGACATATTTCCGCTCATATTTGGTGCCATATCAGAAAAAACCACATCAACATTCTTACCGTTTATTCTATCCAGTAATGCATTTAATACCGCTTCTTCTCTGAAGTCCCCCTGAAGGAAATCAACCCCCGCTAATGAGTCCATCGGTAAGATATCACAAGCAATAACTTGTCCGTCAATATCTACCTGCTCTGCGAGATACTGCGACCAGCTCCCTGGAGCCGCCCCTAAATCAACTACCGTCATTCCTTTACGGATCAATTTATCCTTTTGCTGGACTTCTTCCAGCTTAAAAACCGCTCGTGAACGATAGCCACGTTTTTGGGCTTCATGCACATACGGGTCTTCTACGTGTTCTTTTAACCAACGTTTCGAACTGGCGGAATGTTTTTTATTTGCCATATTAACTACAACTCATTAGTAATATTGTCTAGATGGCGTTAGAATATCGATAATTCAAGCCTTTTAATAAATAAGATTGTATCAATATGACCTTATCAAATAAACAAAAGCAGTTCCTAAAAGGGCTAGCTCATTCTTTAAACCCAGTTGTTCTTCTAGGCGCAAACGGCCTAACCGAAGGCGTCATGGCTGAAATTGAGCAAAACCTGAACATTCACGAACTTATCAAGGTAAAAGTACCAACCAATGATCGTGAAACTAAGAAACTGATTTTTGAAGCAATTGTTCGTGAAACAAATGCACATAAAGTACAAACCATTGGCCATATCATTGTATTGTACCGCCAAAGCGAAGACAAAAAGATCCAGTTACCTCGTAACTAATCTTTGTTGTCTGCGACGTTTTCACCTGAAGACGTCGCAATCTCTTGTAATAAACTTGCTTCTTCCGCTTTTACTTTCTTAATTTCCTGCTCACTCACCTGAGGCAGTAATTTCTTCTCAAGCGCCAATGCGTCAACAATAAAATCGTTCGTTAACTGATTAATGATACCACTCTCTGCATTTAACAGTAGACTAAACCCAACTCCAAGCTCTGGAATAATCACGACATCGGTACGATAACCTTGCACCCAGCCGCTATGGTAATAGAGCAACTTGCCATCATAGCGATAAATTCGCCATCCAAGTCCATAGTAAGCTTCTTCTACATGACCACGCCAAACACGCCTGCGCAGCTCACGTTTCGTCAACGTATACGGCACTGATTGCTTACTCAGAGCATCTGGTGATAAAACACTTGGATACAGACCTAATTGTGCTTTTAACCACTGCGCCATATCAGCAGCACTAGCGTTTACACCAGCTGCGGGGAGCACTTTATAATAATGCGGCTTTAATTTAGCGGTATGCCAACGCTTTCGCCCTCTGACATGCGGCCACGCAAAATTATCATTTTTTGTCATTTGCTCGTAGCCTAGACCGGCGTCATGCATATTAAGTGGCGCGAAAACAAACTCTTCCATCCAAGTTTTGTAACTAATGTTCGTCGCCTGCTCGATAACATCTCCAATTAAGCTAAACATGACATTTTGATAACCATAACACTCCCCGGGCTTACATAACGCTTTGACTTGCAGTAAGCGCTCAACAATTTGTGGGTAGTCCATGCGAGACTCGATTAAATTATCGTAGGCATTAGGTACTAAGCCACTCGAGTGACTTAACAAATGATAGAGCTTAAGTTGGCTATAATCACCTTTGGCGACTTGCGGCAAATAGCTACCCACTCTATCGTCAATATTAAAATACCCTTCGCTCGCCAATTTAGCCGTTAGACTTCCTGCAAACGTTTTTGAAACCGATGCCAAGCGAAAGCGAGTTTGTTCGTTGACCACACTTCCTTGACGACTTTTTGTCTTGCCAAAACCTTCTGCGTAGCTGCCGTGCTCGACATGCACGACGGATAAAGCAGCACCGGGCACCGATTTTTCTTTTAGTTTGCGCTCGACTTGCTTAGAATAGCTCTTTAAAAATTGTGACCATTGCTGGTTTGGGGTTTTTGCAATCGTTATTTTTGGATAACTAATGCAAAAAAAACAAACTAATGTGAGAATTAGCGACTTCATAATGACTCATTTCATTAACACTCGCCCGCCATACTAACATGATGAATTGGCGGAACTCACTAAATATAAGAAAATAACTGTTTAATTGAGGTATTTTAATGCGTTTAGTGCTAGCAGCTCTATGTACAAGTCTACTTTTTGGATGTGTCACCACAGCGCCATTAGCGCCAAAGTTAGATGTACCTAAGAAGCCACTACTAAAAAAGTCTGTTTATCAAATCAGCTATAGTACCGAACTTAATTCCGCACGAATTAAATCAGTGCAATTGCCCGCTCACCCACTTGCTCAAGGTGACACAGTCTACATCAATGCCGATAAGGTCAGTTTGACTGATACACTGAGAAAGCAGATTGTTGCTTTACTTGAGAAAAAAGGTCTGAAAGTTGTTGCAGCTAAAAACGCAAACTACACGCTAACGATTCATCAACTTGATTTGGAATTTGCAGCTAATAAAACGTACGCACTGGATAGGCCAAGAAATCCACATCCACATATTGCTGAACTTGCTCAAAATTCGCCAGCATTTCAATGTACTAATATTGTAGCTTCTGTCAGTATGCGTTTAGCGCATCAAGCATCATCCGATGTTGTCTGGTTTGCCAAGTCATCGGTAGATAGCGCAGGCTTCCAAGGTATCCCTTTACAATTCACCTTTACTGAAGTGGAAAAAATAGAAAACGAACACGATGTACTGTCGTTTATCGTCGCACAAAATACCGACGAGGCACGCCGTCAACGTGGCCAGAAGCCTGTTGATATTCCTCCTTACAAGGTAACTAAAACGGTTTCACCGCTTGAGAAAACCGCTGGTGCATGTACCCAAACGGAAGTGTCAGCGTTAACAGCTGATATGCAAAAACACTTGGCCGAGAGTCTAATTGAGAAACTAAACGTTAAGTAGCATAAGTACTCGCCAGTTTGACAAAGGTTAACTGCAAGCTGGCGCTACACTTATTTACAGACAATAACGCTTTTAGGATTATACTCGACGCAGAAAAATAAAAAGTTCGGAGTAAAGACATGGAGCAATACGGCACAATCTTATTGGTTGAAGATGATACTTCATTGGCGCAATGGGTCGCTGAATATCTTGATAACCAAGGCTATAAAACACATTGCTGCTATCGCGGTGATGAAGTTATTGAACGTGTTAAGTCACTAGACCCCGACCTTGTTTTACTTGATCTTATGCTTCCAGGTAAGGACGGTATCAGCGTATGCCGCGACTTACGTCAGTTTTATAACAAGCCTGTTATTATGCTCACTGCCAAAGATGAAGAAATGGATGAAGTCATCGGTTTGGAAGTTGGTGCTAGCGATTACGTTATCAAGCCCGTTCGTCCTCGTGCCTTACTCGCTCGAATCAAAGCAAATGTGCGCGCTGCACAAGAAAAACCCCAAGATCATCACGCAGCCAATCACGAACTCGTAGTTGGACAGTTATGCATCGACACTCAAGCTCGCAAAGTCAGTGTTACTGGCCAAGAAGTCATCGTTTCTAGTGCTGAATATCTACTACTACAATTTTTAGCCAGTCACGCTGGTGAAGTTGTCTCTCGCGATGCGGTATTTAAAGCGACAAAAGGAAGAGAGTATGACGGCCTCGACAGAAGCGTTGATGTGCTCATTTCTGCCTTGCGTAAAAAGTTTAATGATGATCCTCAAAACCCAGAAAAAATTAAAACGGTGTGGGGTAAAGGATATCTACTCGTACCATCAGCTTGGTAATGAAGGTCGCAAGCTAATATCGTGAAGAAACTCTACATCTACTTACTCGCTGGTGCATTGATTTCGATCTTTGCACTGGGTTGGGTGATCGACACCTATAATCAGCAAACCGCTCCTTTAGAAGATAGTTTTGAGTGGCAGAGCAAACTAATTACCGGCCTTGCGAAACAAGTTGCAAATATTGAGCAGGAAGAGCGCGAAAATGCAACGGCTTTAATTGCTCAACAATTCGACATCAACATCCGGTATAAAGATGGCGATACTTTAGCCATGCCGCTCGAATTAAAACAACAGATGTTACTACCAGATGGGTTAGTGATAGAAAACGAGAATGTATATCTGCTAAAAACAACCCCTGAAATGGCGCCTGATTACGTTGAACTTGAATGGGAGCCTCAGGTTGAACAGGCAGATTACGACGTATTGCTGACATTATTTTTCTACGGTGGTATTTGCGCAATATTATGGTTTATTCTCTCTCCGTTAGTTAAACGCTTGATCGTTCTCAATACTGCAGCAAAGCACTTTGCCAGTGGTAATCTAAGCGCGCGCATCGCCCCAAATCATTTCACTTATATCCGTGACTTAGAAAATACCTTTAATCGAATGGCAAGCCAAATAGAGAAGTTGATGGCTGAGAATAAGCTAATGGCCTCCAGTCTTTCTCATGACATTCGGACACCTGTTGCGTGCTTAAGATTTGGCCTAGACGCAGCTTTAGATGAAAGTGACATCGATGCCATTCGCGATTATTTAGCGCGCATGGAAAAAGATCTAGATCAAATGGAAGATATGCTCTCGAGCTACCTATCTTTTGCGACGCTTGAACAAAAGTCTCATTTACTAAAACATGAAGTAACGACCCTATCTCGCTATGGTCAAGATCTGATGCAGCAAATGCAACCAAAGCTGCAAAATAACCAGCTGTCTGGTCGGGTAGAAATTCCGGAACACTTAATGATCCATGGTGACTTGCATTGGCTTGCAAGAGCGATAAGTAATTTGATCAGCAATGCCTGTGATTTTGCCACTGCCAGTGTATTATTAAGTGCACACCGCACTGAGCATTGGCTCATTATTACCGTTGAAGACGATGGCCCTGGGATCGCGAGACAAAATTGGGATAAAGTCTTTAGTCCTTTCTTTCAAGAGCAAACTCACCGTAACCGTGCAGGTAAAAGCTATGGCTTAGGCCTTGCAATCGTTGCAAAAGTCATGGATTGGCATCATGGTACAGCCACCGTTAGCCAGTCAGAACGATTAGGTGGCGCAAAATTTGTGCTTTCGCTACCCTGTAAAGAAAAATAATTATTGTAAATAAGTCGCTACACGTCGACTTATCTCATATAGAAATAATCGTGAAAACATTAGCTTATAAGCTAAGCTTTGCTTTTTGAGTGCAACAACTTAATTACGGCTAAATATCAGGCTAAAACTTGCGCTAAATCAAGGTAATTTACTCTTTTTATTTCTTTTTAATTACAGTAGATTGTCAGCGCCGTTAGAAATTTTTAGAGAAGTATAATAATTATGAGCAATGTCCGAGGAGAGTTCAGCTCTCGCTTTGGTTTTATTATGGCCGCCGCAGGGTCGGCGGTAGGTTTGGGAAACATTTGGGGGTTTCCAACACAAACGGCATCCAATGGTGGTGCTGCGTTTGTTTTAGTTTATCTGGTTTTGGCTTTTTGTCTTGCTTATCCAGCACTAATGGCAGAACTCGTCATTGGTCGTCACGGCCAAGCAAATGCCGTATCTTCACTGCGCAAACTAACAAATACAGCATGGCAAAGTAAGCTTGCTTTTGTTGTCGGATTCGGCGGCATAATTTGTGCGGGTCTCATTTTAAGTTTCTATGCAATCGTGGCTGGGTGGATGTTTAGCGCAACACTTGAACCCATCGCGGAAGTTGCATCAATGACTCAAGCGCAATCTTGGCTTGCTGATTCGTCTATGTCGCGCAACATCGTCTTTACAGCGGCCTTTATTGCACTCACCGTGCTTATAATTAGTAAAGGCGTAGAAAACGGCATTGAGAAGTGGTCAAAACGTTTGATGCCTGCTCTTATCGGTATTTTATTCTCGTTAATTGCGTATGTATTAACCCAAGAAGGTGCCGTTGAAGGTCTTAAGGTGTACCTTGTTCCTGACTTTTCTTCTGTGCTTAATCCACAGTTGCTCGTTGATGCCCTAGGACAAGCATTTTTCTCGCTTTCACTTGGTACCAGCGTGATGATCATTTACGGCTCATACATTAGTAAAAAAGAGAATTTAGTTTCACTTGGTGCCATGGTTACCTTAATCGACGTCTTTATCGCATTCGTTGCTGGCTTACTTATCATTCCCGCCATGTATGTCGCACAAGCGCAAGGCGTAGAGATTTTTGCGGCTGACGGCTCACTACTAAACGAAGACACCTTAGTGTTTCAAGTATTGCCAGCATTGTTTGATAGCATGGGTAGTATTGGCCTTTTAGTAAGCTTCGCTTTCTTTGCTCTGATGAGTATTGCCGCACTCACCTCGTCTATTTCGATGCTAGAAGCGCCCGTCTCCTATGCTGTTGAACGTTTTGCACTGGGCAGAGTGCAGGCCACCTGGATCATCGGTACCTTGGTAACAGCCGTAAGCTTCACCATTTTGGTAAACATCGAAACCCTGTTCGGCTTTACTGTTAGCCTGACAACAAAGTTTGGTCAGCCACTACTTGGCATGCTGTGCTGTGTATTTGTCGGTTGGATTTGGCACAGAGCAAAACTGCTTAAAGAAATTGAATCAGGATGCCCGGAAGTTGGTAGTAGTTTCTTCTGGAAAGTATGGCCTTGGTACATCCGCTTTGTTTGTCCAATTGCCATTGCTGCGGTATTTTTAAACTCACTATAATTTCGCTCATAAAAAGAGGCTACGCATAGCCTCTTTTACTTTTTCACAAATAACATATCCTGATGCGGGATCCCATCTTCTAGATATTCTTCACCTTGCTTCACAAAGCCGAGCCCCGTATAAAACTTGTCTAGATAACACTGCGCAGAAATAACTAGAGTCTCATTAGAAATCTCCGTTTCACAACAAGCAATCGCACGATGCATAAGGTCATGTGCAACGCCCTGCCCTCGAAGCATTGATGAAACAATAACACGGCCAATGGATGCAGTAGTTGCGGATTTTCTATAACAACGTGCATACGCTAAAATTTGTCCATCTTTAACTAAAAATAGATGTCGAGTTTCAGGCGCCCTATCGGTATCATCAATTTCTGGATAGGGACATGCTTGTTCCACAACGAATACATCAACCCTTAGCTTTAAAATCTCAAAAAGCTCATCTTTAGTGAGCGCATCATAACTTTTAATTTGCCAATTCATATTATTCTCTGTCATACCAATTAGCTTAATTAAGACTAATTGGTATCCTTTATGCCTAAAACAAAAACGCCCAGACAAAGCTGGGCATTTTAGAGTAAATTAAGTGATTATGAGAACAGCCGCTCCAACTGATCGCACAATTGAGAGATATTTACGTGATCGTGCTCAATCGTTAGATCGACGTAACCATCCCCTCGAAACGCTCTGTCCAACTCTATCAGTACATGAGTTCGATGCGCTTCAGGTACAAACGAAAGCTCAACTTCTTGTAGTCCAAATAATGCACGTGAGTTTGGTCGGTATTCTAATTCTTGGTAACAACCAGAAACAGACTGAAACTCAGACGCTCGTAAATAGCCCTTTTCTACATCCGCTTTTACTAAATGGAAACCTAAACGCTCCATCGCTGTCATACATGCTTTCACAGCTTCATTTGGATAAATGTGTAAAGCATCTTTGTCTGACGGATCGATTGCTAAATCAATGTCTAAGCCAGTTTCAATCCAAACATGACAACGGTTGAAGCCTGCATTGATTTCTGTGATTGGTGTTTCTGAATGAAGTCGAGCTTCAAAAGGAATAACTTTTTCTTCGCCTGGGCCTATCGTGAAATTATTACCTACACGCCAACGGTCAATAACATGATTACTAAAGTATTCTCCGTCTTCCCCTTCAACCTTAACTCTTGTCATTAGCGCAAGCTCTAAACCTGTTACTTCTTGGCTAACGCCACCGCCTTTTATTACAATTTGCGCTTGAAATTTCTGTCCCGGGTGCAAATGCTCTGTTTCCAATACAGTGTCTACTTTTGCCGCACCGATACCGACAGATGCTAGGATCTTCTTAAACATTACGTCTCCTGTCCGGTATGTCCTTACCTGCATCATAACCATATTTTTTCCAACTTGTCAGCGAAAATTTATAATTTATATATCAGGAGGTTTTGGTACACTGCTCATATCTTGGATAAAAATTTAAAGTTATGGAACTGCTCTATTTTGCTGTCGCATTTGCATGCGGATTTTCTGTTTATCAATTAAAGCTTCCTCCTTTGATTGGTTTTTTGATGGCAGGCTTTGTCTTAAACCTACTTGGCCATAAAACCACGGACTTACTTACCCAACTGGCAGATCTTGGTGTAACGCTGCTGCTTTTCAGCATCGGCTTAAAATTACGAGTTGGTAACTTGATAAAGCCTCAGGTTTGGGCACCTGCGAGTATGCACATCATTACCAGTACGGCGTTTTTCGCTAGCCTGTTGTTGATGCTAGGGACGATGAGCCTACCTTTATTTACCGACCTAGACTGGCAAAGCGCTTTACTGGTTGGTTTTGCATTTAGCTTTTCCAGTACCGTTTTTGCGGTAAAAGTGCTGGAAGAACGCGGTGAAATGGCAAGTCTTCACGGTAAAATCTCAATCGGTATTTTGGTTATGCAAGATATCTTTGCGGTTATCTTTCTCGCCGTCAGTACAGGCAAAGTACCCAATATTTGGGCACTGGCACTGCTTGTGGTGCTACCGCTTGTACGTCCAGTTATGTTTTGGGTATTAAGCCGCTCAAAGCATGGCGAGTTACTCCCTCTTTTTGGCTTCTTTTTTGCCTTGGTCGCAGGTTATCATGCCTTTGAATTTGCGGGTCTCAAAGGAGATCTCGGTGCGCTGATCATGGGTATGATTTTCGCCCCACATAAAAAAGCTGGTGAGTTGTCAAAATCCCTACTGAATGTGAAAGACATCTTGCTTGTTGGATTTTTCTTGAATATTGGTTTGAATGCCACGATTACACTGGACGCGCTTTTAATAGCGATTCTACTGGTAATTGTTTTACCGATTAAAGTCTCTCTTTATTATCTCTTCACCAATATGTTCAAATTGCGTGCTCGTACATCGCTATTGAGCGCTTTTACACTCACTAACTATAGCGAGTTTGGTCTTATTGTCTGTTCCGTTGCATCTGCTTCTGGTGCGGTTGCTCCTGACTGGTTAGCGGTCGTGGCTATTGCTGTTTCTATTACTTTTGTGATTGCCTCTCCGCTAAACAAACGCTCGAACGAAATCTACGTTAAATTAGAGCCTTGGTTATTAAAGTTCGAGAGCCAAGACCGCTTAGAAGAAGAACTACCCGTAAACCTGACCGATACAAAAATCGTAATATTTGGCATGGGAAGAATTGGAACAGGTGCTTATGAAACAATACAAGCCAGTTTCCCTGATACCGTTGCAGGTGTAGATATTAAACCTGAGGTGGTTGAAAAACATGTGTCCAGAGGCCGCAGAGTATTAACCGCCGACGCAACCGATCCTGACTTTTGGCAACGTGTAAATCATTCTGAAGTAGAAATGGTAATGCTCGCGATGCCAAAGCATATGCAAAACATTTACGCACTAGAGCAGCTCAAAGCATCGGGTTATAACGGCCAAGTTACCGCCATTGCGAACTACCCTGATCAACAGAAGGAATTAGAAGAAATGGGCGTGAATTCTACCTATAACTTCTACCTTGAAGCAGGTAGTGGTTTTGCAGAACACGTAAAAGAGAAATTATTTACTTAAATTAGATATTGGTTCTCAGTATCATAATTGGTACTGAGAACTATTTTCATATTCAGATCATTGCGTTACGTCTAGACGTCTATTTTTATTGTTTCATTCCTCTCATTATTCGATTTACAAAGCTTTACATCCAAGATGGTAATTAGCCCCCACTTCAGAGTAAACTGATCACATCGGACATGGCGTAAGTATCTATTTTATGAACATAAATTGATACCGAATGCCCTTTGAACATCGTGTCACTGGATTGTGAACAAGCTATACCTTTGGGGGTTTTATGATTAAGAATAAATCTAATGGTCAATTTTCTGCAGTAGTGGATGACGTCAAGGCTGCGCCTTTTTCAGACCTCCAAGAAAGACTAGACGCAATTCAGGACAGCGGTATGACAGCGCTGGCAATTCGCAATATCCTCTTTCATAAAATGCTCGATATGCATGCGGTACCAAACGATCATTATTTAAGAGATGAAGAAACTCCGAGCCGTTTAGACGATCCAAAACTAATTGAGAAGTTAAATGAGCTAGGCTTTTTCCGCAGCAAGCCTTCATCGCAACTACACTAGTAAAGATTTAGGGAGCCTACTCTCCCACATAGGCTGACAATGCCCGTCGTCAGCCTATTTTCCTCTTCCAACGATAAGCCTTTTCCTTTTACCCAAGTATTCTTATTCACAGTAATAAAACACGTAAGCTATAAGGTGATCTGCAACAGCAATTTTTCCCTGCAAAGATGTGGAGCTGAGTAACTGAGGTCAGTCACCCTGTGGAGATTTAAGTGGCGGGTTATTTTTCTTTTTCGGTAATAACGTTTTCCAAGCCTGCTTGAATGGCTTCAAGTAAATTGCGGTCAGTGAATCATGCCCTGCATCATATTGCCCAACTCCAATGGTAATTTTACCCGCACTCGAGGCCTTAATAAGCGAACCATACATACGGTCCCAAATGGCTAGTGCTGAACCTAAGTTGGTATCAAAATGGATTGGATTGCTACTGTGATGCACTTGGTGTTGTGCAGGACTAATAAACCAATTCTCTAGCCTATTACCCCAACTCAGCCATATATGTGAATGCCTTAAATTAGCCCCAAAGATATTAAATAAAAAGACAAACGCATTCGCACCAAGAATATCGTACATACTCAAGCTACTGCCAAATACGTAATACCCTATTCCAACTACAATTCCTTGAGTTAATGCCATACGACAGGCGTACAGGTAGCTTTCAACGGGATGTGAGCGATAAATGGTAAAGGGAGTCAGGACTTTTGCAGAATGGTGCACCTTGTGAAACTCCCAAAAGAATGGGATTTTATGTAGGATCAGGTGCAGCAAGAACCGAGTGAAGTCATCGACTATAAATAAAAATAACGTAAATAGTCCAATCACCAGCCATTCTGGCGCTTCAAGATGTAAAGCTGGACCAAAAAGCGCTTCAAGCCCACCGGATAACCCTAGCGCCACCGGTACCATAGTCAACACGATAGGCGTGAACGTCGCCGCCTTTATCAATCGATTTGTGACCAATAAACAGTAATCGAGCTTGGCGCTTTTGCACCACCACACTTGCTTGGGAAACAGAAACTTTAAAAAACCTTTACCAGAGCGCGCTTTTTCTGTGGCGATATAAACAGGAACAGCCATCAAAATGGCACTAAACAAGTATGGCAAATACACTCTTTTATTGGCATCGAACAAGTAGCCTGGGAGTTCAGTAATGCTTTGCCATAATTGCTCTAACATAGTCATTTCCATCAAAAAGAAATAATGAGTTCATATATTTTTGGAATAGCTCCATAGGTCTAGCGACAAGCCGCCATGAAGCTGCGGCCCTTATTTTAAGAGCCGCATAGACAATCAATTAAAACTGGTATTTATAGCCTAAACTAAATTGTCTTGGTTTGCCTGGGCGCGCGCCATACGGGCGACGACTGACAATTTCTGCTTCATCGAACAAGTTATCGATTTTAGCATAAACTTGACCATACTGACCTAGCTCGTAACTTGCGGATACATCAACGATGGTTGTGCTAGGCACCTTGGCACCTTCAAGTACAAGCTCAAAGTCTTCAGTGCTTCTGCCAGCAGCTTCGTTCATCTCACTGATGTATTTGATGGCTACGTTAACTTTCCAGTCATTTGCTGCGAGGCCAATGTTAAAAGTGGCTTGATGAGATGGTAAATACGGAAGCTCATCACCATTTTTAATATAACCCCATTGTGCGAACGTTGTCGCACGCTCATTCTGGAATTCACCTTTCGTATAGGTGTAGGTGAGACTATAAGGGATATCCAGTTGAAGGTTCAAAGGGTAACGTTGTGCAAACTGCATTTCTAGACCGTAAACATCCACCTCACCGCCACTGAATTGCTGATCTTGCTGGTCATTAACACCACAATTAGACTGACCACAGCTTTCGTTCAGATTCTCATAATCGTTGAAAAAGCTCACAATCTCAAACTGAGTCACACCATCATTAAAGCGCCCACCAAATTCGTAGTTAACGCTCTTCTCAAGCTCTATATCCGGATCTTGTTGTGGTGAAGAAGGCACAAAACCTTGGTGCACACCAAATAAAAGACCGGCATCATCAGAAAGTTGATAGAAACCACTTAGGCTAGGTAGCCAAATACGGGTGGTTTTATCAATCCAAACATCGGCATCTTTATTATCTTGGTAAGACATGTCCATCAGCTCGCCACGAAGGCCAAGGCCTAGTGTCAACGCATCAAATTGTACTTTGTCTTCTAGATATACCGACCACGCTTTAGTATTTTCAGTATTCAGTGATGTAAACTGCTTTGACCCCTCAAGCAACACAGGTGAACCACCTTCCATTGCATACGCTTGCTCAAAATGTTTGCGCTCAATTTCATCTTCGTGGAAACGCACGCCAACAGCAATATCATGGGTTAAGTTAAACAGACTAAAGCTCGTATTGGCATCGACTTGAAGACCTTGAGAGAAATACTCACGGTCATTAGTCCCCATATTCAAAAAGATATTTGAACCTGCAACGACAGAGTCCCTTGCCCCAGTGATCACACCGTACTCATTTGCAAAAGTCTCTGGGTTTGCCATGATTTTTGAAAGAGATGCTCCACTTTTGCTACCTACACTATTGAGCTTAAGCCAAGCTCGCTCATAGTCATTACGGTACAGTCTTGTTGTAACGTTAAAGTCTTTGCCATCAAGCACATGGGATAACATTACCTGAGTATGCTTGGTATCCATCTCTGCTGGCTGAGACGCTGCGTATCGACGATACGGGTTTTCAGCAAAATCTGCCTCCGTTAAACCAAGGTAGGTTTCGTCAGACAACTCGTCGGCGTAGCTGAGTTTTAAGCCAAAGGTATGATTTAGATCACCTTGTGAAAGTTTATAATTAAACTTGGCTAAGATATCGTTCTTCTCAAACCCCGTATCACCACCGCCATCAAGCTCTTTAAAACCATCGGCTTGTAGATTAACCGCTTCGAATAAGAAGCCGACATTATTTACGACTGAACCGTAGTAGCCGTGCGCTTTGGAATAACCATCGCTGCCAGCCGCAACATCAATACCGCCTTCTGTAAATTCTGGCACTTGGCGAGTCACCAAGTTAAGCGCACCAGCAACGGTTTGCGGGCCATGCTTGATAGCCGCAGGTCCTTTAAACACCTCAACTGCAGTCATACGAGTCGTAACCGGGAAATAATAAGCAGCTGGCGCAGAATAAGGAGCCGGACCAATGAGCACGCCGTCTTCCATTATGGTGATTTTCTTGCTTCGCTCAGGTGTTACACCACGAAAACCGATGTTTGGTCGCAGGCCATAACCATCTTCTTCACGAATATTAACGCCAGGCACATTGGAAAGAATACGGTGAATATCATCGTATTCGTATTCTGCCAACTGCGCTTCTGACAACAACGTTGCAGAGCCAGCTTCTTTTCGCAATTTATCGTGGTGGCTGATAATAGAGATATGCTCAATATCTTGATTGTCATCCGCAGCTTGCGCTTGAGGTAGTGCAAAGATTACCGCTACCGTTAATAAAGATTTCTTCATGTTCATGCGCTTAGTCATTGTCACCTGCCGAAGTTTGTGGAAGTTCTAGGGCGAGCTTTTCGATAAACTCGGTCTTTAAATCATCCGTCACTTTTTTAACGTCTGTATGCGTTTGCGTCACTTGCTCTGTAGACCCTGCTAGCTCAGCTTTAAGGCTCGCATTCATCGCAAGCAGTGTAGCTTCTGCATCCGCTAGCCCTGCAAGCATGCGCTCTTTTACATCACTACCATTCTCAGCATCTAAAAAGTCGTCAAAGCCCAATGTATTCTCAGCATCTTGGCCATTACCAGTGAAGATGTTTCTAAATGCTCTGATGTTAGCAAGTAAATTCTCTTTCGAATGTTCTGCAATTGGCGATTCCACCGCTTCAGGGCAAGCCTCTAAACCACACGCATTCGGAAAACCTAGGCCTAACGGCGTCGCTATTTTGCCGTCTTTTAACTCTTCGGTCATGTAAAATAGCGCCTTTGATATTTCATTGAGCGCTAAGTGGGGCGTGTCAAACGGCGAGCCTGGTTGTCCTGCATTAACAAGTTTAGCTGCATAGCCATTTTCTCCAGTCCATTGAGACAAGAGTATACTGCTCTGTGCTTCAATGTCTTTAGCCACTTCCGTCGCAAACTCACAACGCGCAACCGCTCTTTCCTGAGTTGAACGGCTATTCCATGGTGCCAAAGCATCATTCACTGACGAGCAGTTGTGGTCAAGATTGGCATTGAATAGAAGGTGCTCTAAGGCAGTTAAGCCTTTACGGTTTGCAGTACGCTCAGAGATATTATAAGGATTGCTAGCATTACCATTAATAACGCCATCCTCAAAATACACTACATCCAAGTCGATATCACATAAAGAGCCTGTAGCGGGCCAAACATAAATTTTATTTTTAAGCTCTTTACTATTGGCAGTAA
Source organism: Pseudoalteromonas sp. DY56-GL79 (assembly GCF_041414765.1). Classification (NCBI taxonomy): domain Bacteria; kingdom Pseudomonadati; phylum Pseudomonadota; class Gammaproteobacteria; order Alteromonadales; family Pseudoalteromonadaceae; genus Pseudoalteromonas; species Pseudoalteromonas sp. DY56-GL79. The sequence continues at coordinate 212,446 of NZ_JANHZS010000004.1, forward strand.
GTGGACCCATTTGCATCAATTCAACATACTGCCACCCCACCATAGCGTTGCGCCAACTTTGTTGAGCGTTTTGCTTTAACGCGGCGGTGTTTTCAGCCAGTGCTTTTTCTGCACTACAATAACTCGCAACTTCAAGTTGTTGTGTTACAGCGAGTTCATTGAATTGCTCAATTGCAGGGGTAAGCACATTATTCACAAGATTACTTACCAAGGCTGCTTCATCAAATTGCGTGGGTAAAGTTGGGTTATCCGTTCCAGAGTTATTATCCTTCACTCCAGGACCTTGGCTACTTGAAGTACTTTCACCACAACCCGACAATACCAAAGCCACAGCGACGGCAGCGGCACTTAAACGTTTAGATACTCTCATTTGTATTCTCTATTATCTATATACAACAAAAGGTTAGCAGAATTAACGGCTAACCTTTTAACGTTATAAACGAAAATTTAGATTACCAGTTGGCAACATTCTCAGCATCGAAATCATATGCAGTTGCAATGATTTCTCGCGCTTCCAATAAAGCAGTCTTATAAGCTTCCACTTTATCTGCCGCGAATTCAGGCTTATCACCCATTAATTCATGGATTTTAACAAAGTCTGCATCTGTAACAGGAGAAAACGGATTAAACTGGAAGTTTAATGCGAAGCCTTTCATTTCAGACCAGTGCTTTGCTACTGCATAGAATTGATCAGCATCAAAATCACCTGATGCGATATCGTCTAAATCACCATCATCATTTGAGATTGTATCATTGATATAATGCACAACGGTTGCAGCGATAGACTTTTCCCATGCTAACAACGCTTGATTACGCAATGTCTCTAAACGCGCTTTATCCTCGTCTGACCACTGCGCAACATTAGTACCAACATTAGCGTTGATAAGTTTACGCGCTTCAATAAACGCTAATTGTGCTTCAGCGCTGAAGTCCGTTGGGTTAGCGTTAGATTTAGTGCCACGGTCACGCTTTGCTGCATTTGTTGAGTTACCAAAGTTAAATTCAGATAGTAGATCGATTTTGCCATCATTATCCAAATCATGATAACCACTTGCATACGCTTCACGGCCACCTTTAGCTGAAAGTTCATCATCTGTATAGTCTAGATAATCAACAGCCGCACCGAAATAGCCATAGCCTTCATCAAACTTGTGTTCAAGTTCTGTGTAGCTTTTGCCATCCGCTAATGTCGCGTTATCAGCTGACTTTTCACCAATGAGTAAATCATCTAGATAATCGTCCGCACCTTGAGAAAGCGACACTGCACCATTTAAATGTTTTTGCATTAACTGGGCAAGATCAAGGCCTTCCGGTGTTACGTAGAGTTTGTTCAGCGTGATAGCTGTGCCATTATGCTCTGCTTTGATTGTTGAGCCATTTTCAAACTGCTGAAGTTGCGCTTGTAGCAGGTCTAAATAGTGTAGGGCTAAACCTTCAGGTGTTTTTGGCTGTGTACCAAAGTTAACCCAACCAGCCATGACACCATCCTCTTCCCATGCTTTATGCATATTAGAGGTATCACGTCCCGCAATTTTACCACCTTCGCCAGCGACGTTTTTCAGTGAACTTGAAATTTGTCCTAATGTAGTTTGTGCAGCGTTTGCGGCAACAGCGAAATCAAGGGTTTCATCCAAGACCACTGTGTCTGTCGGCATTAAGAAGGTTTTAATCTCAGTGATTGCCGCTTCAGCTGTTTTTTGCTCCGCCGCATTACCCACAGTTTCATTATTAAGTTTACCCATTAGGCTCTTAATATGAACCATAGCTGCGTGACGTGCGATTTGGCCAGAATAAGAAACTGAAGATTCACCTTGTGTGTTATTAAAGGCATAGCGGTTTACACCCGCTTTGTTTTCTTCAGCAATTTGTTGAACAGCAATTTCAGCTTCAACTTCTGTTTTTTCGCCTTTGCTATCAGTTGCCGTGATAGTTACCGATACTTTACCGCCTTCAACCTGTTCGAAGTTTAGTGCGTTTGCAGCTTTGAGCTTAACCGCACCGTCGACAATTTCAAAACGGTTGTCAGAGATGGTGAGTGTTAATGCACTTACTTCATCGTTGTCGTCAGCAAAAGTAATATTTGCAACAGCAGCACCAAGTGTATCTTCAGATACTGATGCACTATCTACGGTAATAGTAGGTGCAGCATTGGTGGCTGGAGGTGGTGTTGTGTTGTTATCATCGTTGTCATTTGAGTTGCTGCTAGAGCCACCACATGCGGTAAGGCCTAAAGTTGCAGCGAGGATAGCAGTCGTTAACAGAGACTTTTTAAGTGCCATTGAATTGTTCCTTTGAGACTAATTATGTTTATATTTTCATAACTAGGCGTAAAGTATACACACACCTAAATAGCAATCAATATTATTTGCATTGTATAAATAACAATTTTTTTAAAAATGCTACGTAACAGCTAACTACTCCAGCGCTATCACTCTTCAAAAGGAGTATAGATACTTCATATAAAACAAAGGGATAAAACCATAAATATGGCATTATCCCTTTGTATCAGAAACCTGTTTCACAAATTTCTCCGAATTGAGCATTCGAAAAATCCGAAGTATCTTTGCGTTAAATCAAATTGTTACTTTTTAGTTCCAAACATCGGTAACAAATAAGTAACCTTGACGCCAAATCGTTTTGATCTTCTCTGGTCGACTTGGATTATCGTGTAGCTTTTTACGCAAGCGAGAGATTCGGACGTCTATTGTTCGCGTATCTGGGCGATAATATTTGCCAAGGATCTGCTCGTATACAAAGTCACGTTTCACTACTTTGCCGCCATTGCTCGCAAGTAACCATAGCAACTCAAACTCATGGGTTGTGAGGTCAATGCGCTCCTGCCCATAACTCACTCGTCTGGTGTTTTTGTCGATATGCAACTGGCCAAAGGTCAATTGCTCTGGCTCATCGTCAAACTGCGAGTTTGCAGCTTGTCTTCTTAACACTGCATCTAGTCGAGCTCGCCATAATCTAGGCTTTGCATCTTTGGAAATAACTTCGTCAGCACCGAGCTCTAAAAACAGGCTGTGAACATCCTCGTCATCGCTGTCAAGACTGACGATCACAGGGGCTTTGAATCTTTGTCTAAATTGGCTGATTGAATCGCAGGTTGGTACGGATGCGATAGCTTGATCAAGCACGATACCGTTAATAGATTTCCCTGAAAAACCATTCAATTGACCTAATTCCCTCAACAACTCAACAGTATAGCCTTGCTCTTCAAGCATTTTTTGTTGTGATGTCAATATATTGTTATTGCTTTGTGCAACCAAGATAGTGGACACGGACGCACCTCATTCATTCAACATGGATGAACACAGTGTAGTCACGCAACCTGAATGGATGCTTTACAGCGTAAATAATCCTTTTGCCGTATCCCAAAGTGCTTTAACAACTGGGTCATATAACCGTTTATTCTTAGTTACAAGTCCAATTTCAATTTCATCCGATCTAAGCTGCAAAAGCTGAACTTGATTCTTAAATGGACTTTGACTAATTACTATCTCGGGGACACACGCAATACCAAACCCTAAACTCGCGAGCGCAACCATAGCTTCATGACCCGAAACATGCGCATAAACCTTAGGAACAAAATTGTGTTTTTTGCAAAAGTTATCAATTCGATCTTTTAACACACCTTGCTCTGGCATAATAAAAGACAGCCTCTGCCACGGCATTTCACTATGACTATATTCATCAATAATAGACTTAAGCGGACAGTCCATCGTTGGGCCAATAAACACCAATCTCGAACGGCCGATTGGCAAGTACTCTATACCGTTTGGTAGATGTTTTGGCTTCACCGCTACCGCGACATCTTCTTTACCACTGGCAACTTCTGCTATTGAGTGCGCGGGGTCACCGGTAATAAGATTTAACTCTACTTGCGGGTACTGATGGCGAAACTTGGAAAAAAGGTCATAAATAAAACTGTAAGTCGCGGTCACTGAACAAAATAAACTCAGCTCACCAGTCAAAGGCTTATCATCGTCTACGCATTCACTCTTAAACTGACGCCAGCTTGCCAACGTCGCTTGCGCGTAATGAACAAACGCTTTGCCTTGCTGAGTCAGCTCAACGGTGCGATTATCTCGTAGGAATAAAGGTGCGCCGACTTCCTCTTCTAACTGTTTGATTTGACGACTTAATGTCGGAGGACTTACAAAACAGCGTTCACTCGCCCGAGAAAAATGCAGCGTATCTGCAAGTGCCAAAAAATATTTAAGTTGTTTGTGATTCATAGTATTTCACCTTTTGAAACACTATAGTTCAAATATATCATTTTACGCAATCAAAAGTTCGCCCTACTCTGACTTCAATCTATTTCTACAGAATCAGGAAATATCATGTCGAATTACTTTAATACTTTATCTTTACGTGAGCAATTAGCTCAGCTTTCTCAATGTGAATTCATGGATCCAAAAGAATTCGAACAAGGTGTCGACGTTCTGATTGGTAAAAAACTAGTCATTGTTGGTTGTGGCGCACAGGGCTTGAACCAAGGTCTAAACTTAAGAGATTCTGGCTTGAACGTCAGTTACGCACTACGTCCTTCAGCAATTGAAGAAAAACGTCAATCGTTTCTTAATGCATCTGAAAACGGCTTTATTGTTGGCACCTATGAAGAACTCATTCCTGAAGCTGATTTGGTTCTAAACTTAACGCCTGACAAACAACATACTTCTGTTGTAAACGCAGTCATGCCGTTAATGAAACAAGGCGCAACGCTTGCTTATTCTCACGGTTTCAACATCGTAGAAGAAGGTATGCAAGTGCGTGAAGATATCACCGTAATCATGGTTGCACCAAAATGTCCTGGCACAGAAGTACGCGAAGAGTACAAACGCGGCTTTGGTGTACCTACGCTGATTGCAGTTCACCCTGAAAACGATCCTGAGGGTAAAGGTCTCGCGCAAGCTAAAGCATATGCGGCGGGAACCGGTGGTCATCGTGCTGGCGTATTGCAGTCATCATTTATTGCTGAGGTAAAATCAGATCTAATGGGTGAACAAACCATCCTATGCGGTATGTTGCAAACTGGTTCATTACTATGCTTTGACAAAATGGTAGAAGAAGGCATTGAACCTGGATATGCATCAAAGCTCGTACAATATGGCTGGGAGATCATCACCGAAGCGCTAAAACACGGTGGTATCACCAATATGATGGACAGACTGTCTAACCCCGCCAAGTTGCGTGCATTTGAACTGAGCGAGCAACTAAAAGACATCATGCGCCCGCTTTACAACAAGCATATGGACGACATCATCAGTGGTGAATTTTCAGAGGGTATGATGGCTGACTGGGCTGAAAACGACAATAAATTGCTTACATGGCGTGCAGAAACCGCACAAACCGCGTTTGAAAAGCAAGCGAATACTGATGCTGAGATTTCAGAGCAGACTTTCTTCGACCAAGGTATTTTGATGGTTGCTATGGTCAAAGCTGGTGTAGAGCTAGCGTTCGAAACCATGACGGCGGCTGGTATTATTGATGAGTCAGCGTACTACGAATCACTACACGAAACGCCGCTAATCGCGAACACCATTGCGCGCAAGAAGTTGTTCGAGATGAATCGTACCATTTCAGACACCGCAGAATATGGTTGCTACCTGTATAATCACGCATGTTTGCCACTGTTGAAGCCATTTATGGAATCAATCACAAAACGTGAGATTGGTGAAGGCTTGTTAGACAGTGACAATTATGCTGACAACCAAAAGCTCATCGCTGTAAACCGTGCGATCCGTAACCATCCGGTAGAAAAAATCGGTGAAATCCTTCGCGGTTATATGTCAGATATGAAAAAGATTGTTTAGTAAGTAGAAATAAATTTGCGTCAATAAATTAGCAAACTAGTTCGCTTGTTAGTAACCAAGGCCACTTTCCACCCTGAGATTGTGGCCTTTTATCTCTGTTTCTCAACATAACCTCCCATTTAACTCAAATACAGTTAACACTAAATACTGAGGTTAACTTTATTTTATAAACCAAAATTATTTTTTTGTGACTTGGATTGTTACTTGTTCCGAGCTGGTTATTTACTATGCTAGAATAATCGGTTCCACGGGATTACACACACAAATCGAATGCAAAACACAGGTTTAACAATTACTCAAAGAATTACCCTTTTGGGTAGTCTCATTGCGATTGCTGTCGCTTGTTTAATCGGGTTTACCTCGCTTTACAGCGCCAAAACGCTCATTAATGAACGCATGATGCAATCTGAATTGCCAAGCAAGATAGAAAGTATCAATAAATCATTAAGCAAGCAGATAGACACGTTGAAAAATGCAGCCGAGCAGCTTTCAAGCAATTTATTAATCACCCAAAGTGCCAAACAAAATACTTTGGATGAAAAACTTCTTGTCAACGAACTCAAGCGTATTGCGGCGCAGTATGACTTAGTTACGGCTTCTTGGGCTAACCGCGAAACCAAGCAATATTGGAATCAAAACGGCTTTCTGCGAGTACTAAATAGAGAGCAGGATGGTTGGTTTTTCGGCTTTACCACTAGTGGCTCGGCTTACTCTATTAGTATCTATCAAGAAGCGCCGGGCGATGTGAAAATGTTTGTAAACCATCAACAGCTAAACGGTGTTGGTTTAGCTGGACTTGCGAAAAGTATTGATGATATGCAGGCGATGCTTGCTAATATGAAAATCGAGCAAAGTGGCTTTGTTTTCGTCATTAATAGGCAAGGTACGGTGCAATTGCACCCAGATGCAAGCAAAGTCGCAAAGTCCTCGATTGAAGACTTTTACGGTCAGCACAGTCGCGACTTTACCTCCACACGTGGATTTATCGTTAAAGAGTTGGAAGTGGGTGGCGAAACCAATTTAGTTGCAGCGAGCCCAATTCCAAACACAGATTTGCTTGTTATTGCCCAAGTGCCAACCAGTGAAATCAATAGTGGGATCACTTCTTTGCAGTGGCAAATCATTGGTTTTTCGCTGGTGATTGCGCTAGTGGCGAGCTTTTTTAGTATGCTGCTGGCTAAAAACTTAAGCGCGCCACTTAAAAAGATGGCAGATTTATTTGAACAGCTTGGCAGCGGCGACGCAAAACTTAATTATCGTTTACCAGATTCAGCACAACCTGAACTTCATGCTTTGGCTGGCGGCTTCAACCAGTTTATGGCTAAGATAGAAGAAGCTATCCACATGGTTGCACAAGAGAGCCGTTCAATTCGCGTGACGAGCGAAGCCGTGTTTAAACAGAGCCAGCAAAACTCTCAGTCTCTGGATGAGCAAAAGTCTCAAACTATGTCTGTTGCCGCGGCAATCAATGAAATGGGTGCGACAGTACAAGAGATAGCGAGCAGCGCGACCAACACGGCAAAATTAACAGAAGAAAGTAAAGCGTCAACCAAACGCAGCCGTCAAGGTGTGCAAGAGAGCCAAGAAACACTTCACTTACTTGCTGGTGACATCGAAAATATGGCAGGTCAAGTCGCTACGTTGGCCGAAAAAACACAGTCCATTGCCAACATCGTTGATGTGATCAGGGGCATATCTGAACAAACCAACTTGCTTGCACTTAATGCCGCGATTGAATCTGCCCGTGCGGGTGAGCATGGTCGTGGGTTTGCCGTCGTTGCAGATGAGGTGAGAGCGCTTGCGAGCCGTACATCACAATCAACTGACGAGATCCAAGCAACGATATCTGAATTAACTCAGGTGTCTGGCGCTGTCGTAAGCCAAATCCAACAATCCAGTGAACAAGCAGAGCAAAGTGTTCAAACGATGCAATCGTCAGTGGAGTTAATGTTGGAAATCTCAGAAACCGCAAATCAAATAAATGACATGACCGCGCTTATCGCAACAGCGACAGAAGAGCAAAGTAATGTCGTCGCGGACGTCGGCCGCAACATCGAGCAAATTAGCGAAATAAGCGATGCAGTGATGAACGAGCAGCTTGACACGGAACAAGCAATTCAGCGTCTTGCTGCATCAGCAAAAGCGCTTGATGATCTCGTCGCGAGCTTTTAAAACCTCTGCTCAACTCTAAAGTAAGCCTGCACGTTTCGTCTTGTAGGCTTACCCTTTCAAATTATCTCTTTGTTACATGGTGTAACAATCACACCGCGCAAATTTTGCAATTATAGTCTAAATTCAATAATAGTAAGGGCCAAAGGTAAGCAATTAAGCCTTAACTAAAAGCCAGCCGAATGCCCAATCTGGAGGTTGTATGAAGATAGTAATTCAGTTCTCTATTATTGTGCTTAGTGTTTTACTTAGTGCCTGTAATAGCACTCCCAAAGCGACGATAGACACGTCAATTCTTAATTCAGAGCATCAATTTAATATCCAGCCTGTAGAGTCATACTCAGAGGTATTTCAGCTAAACAATCAAATTAAAGCAAAACTCGCTCAATATTTTCATCACGACGAAATTGGCGTTAAACGCGCAAAAATGTTGATGGCGTTTTTGGTCAATAGTGGCGACGATTCAATGTCATATTTATCTGGCGCAAATCTCACTGCCAACCAAGCTTTTAGTAATATGAATGCCAATTGTCTTTCGCTTTCAATTTTAACCCATGCTATCGCGAGACAAGTGGGTTTGAGAACTCAATTTCAACGTGTACACATACCCGAATATTGGGACGAGAGCCAAGGCTACAGCTTGCTTACAGGGCACGTAAACATAAAAATATTTGAAGTGGATAATACCCAAGATTCTGTAAAAACACTCTATGTCAAACCCGCTTCCGTTACCGTAGACTTTGACCCTAATAGCAGAGCACAACATTTTAGTACATCGGCAATAGATACAAACACTATCTTATCCATGTTTTATAACAACAAAGGCGCCATGGAAATGATTAATGGCGACCTTGACATGGCCTACAGTTACTACAAAGCAGCGGTAGAGAGCGATCCCTATCACGATGGCGCATGGGGTAATCTTGGGATCCTATATCGCCTAACTCAACAGTACGACCTTGCTGAGCGCGCATATAACCAAGCACTTGCCATTAATCATGACAATCGAAACGCACTAGGCAATCTTGCAAAACTTTACCATCTCACAGAGCGTGACCACGAAGCAAAAGTGATCGAAGCCAATATTCATAACTTAAGAAAGAGCAATCCCTATTATATGCTAGTGTTGGGTAATGAAGCGTTTAAGCATGGAAATTTAAGTCGCGCTAAGCATTTTTATCAAAAAGCTTATCAACTCGACCATAGTATTCATGGCAGTTTCTTTGGATTAGCTAAAGTTGCATTTGAAGAAGGGAATAGAGAAAAAGCAGAGTATTACCTCAATAAAGCATACAAAGCATCTGTCTTCGAGCACGACAAAGCTCGCTACGAAGGCAAGTTGGCCTTGTTGAGAGGTGTTGCAAGCAACCAGTTAAATTCCACAGACAACGATGAGAGATAACAATAACAATGAAGAAGTGTTCTTTCAAACTACTTGGCATGATGTTGGCCGCAATATGTACCACGAACACGGTGGCGCAGGCGCAACATCCAAGTATTGATAATATATTGGTGCGAGATTTACAAACACTTACGAGCATTGGTCACCAAGGCCGTAAAAGTGGTGCTCAGTCTCCCAATATCAGTGCACAATATATTTTTGCTGCTTTTGAGCAATTAGGTGGAAATCCGAGCTATCAGCACTTTACATTTAGAGCCGGCATTTTTAGTAAAGACGCAGGTCACAACATCACAGCGACTTTACCTTGCACCCAACCTCGTTGTGACAAGGCCATTGTTATCAGTGCGCATTACGACCATTTAGGAACCACAGGGCAGAGACATTATCCGGGCGCCAATGATAATGCATCTGGCGTAGCTGCGATGTTACACATGGCTAGGCAACTCAGTAAAACAAATCGCGCTCGCGATATATTGTTTGTCGCAACCGATGCTGAAGAGCGCGGCTTACATGGTGCAAAATATTATGCCAAACACCTTACTCAGGAAGTTGAACTCAATATTAATTTAGATATGTTAGGGGTAAATAACAACAACCGTTTATTTGCGTTGTTTTCACCGGGTTTTAAGGAATATAAAACTAAGCTCCAGAACAAGGCGCAATCTCAAATCAAATTAACTATAGTATCGTCACAACGACAAATTGAGCGTTATACAAATAATCCAAGAATTGATTGGCACAAAGCAAGTGATCACTACGCCTTTTATCGCCAAGGGATCCCCTATATTTATTTCGGTATGGGTGAAGATAAACATCATCACACTACAAGAGATACATTAGATAATATGGATTTAAATAAGTATCAGGCAGGGGTAAATCTCATCAATGACTTTATTTTGTCATTAACTCGCTCACCACTTGACTCTACTAGCTGAATTTTTTGTGCTTTTGTAAGCTGCTTAACATGCCACTCAAGTTTTGCAGCTTGGGATTTAGTACCGACTCGATATTGGTATTTTAACGTTAAGGGCCCTTTACCTTTTAAATTTTTTGCCCCCTTCCCAGCCTGATGCTGCTCTATGCGCCGCTCTACATTGGTTGTTATTCCTGTGTACCAATGACCAAAGCGCGTTTCTAGGATATATAAGCTCCAAGTAGCTTGGTGATCCGTCTTATTCGGCTTGCTAAGTAACATTTTTCCTAGCACTTAGAGGTTCTCCTCAAGATCTTATCGACGATTTATGTCGCACATGATGACTATTGCAACTTATGTACGAACTTTTTACACTTAGTGCAGTCCAATTCCGCTAAGAGACTTTACCTTCTCTGTGCAATCGGTATCATGCAAACAACTGATAATAAGGATACACAATTTCATGCTGTCTAATAAAACCCTTTCTGTTTGGCTCAGTGCTGTAGTTATGACGGTGTTTATGTCTGGCTGTTCAAGCTGGATTTATCGCATCAACGTGCCACAAGGTAATTTCTTAGAGCAGTCAGATGTAGATAAGCTTCGCGTCCAAATGACCAGAGAGCAAGTGCTATATGTACTAGGTACACCACTTGCAAAAGACACTTTTAATAACAATGTCTGGCATTATCAATACGTATTTAATATTGACAGAGACTCTGAGGTCCGAAAGTCATTTAGCGTTTATTTCGAGAATGACAAACTAGTTCGCGTAAGCGGCGACTTCGAAGAGCCAGAAGAATTTAACACTCCTTTAGACTCATAGAGTCAAAGGGCACACATTATTTCGTAGTCAAAGGGGAAAGGTATTTCCCCTTTTTTAATTAACCTGAGGTTTGGATAAGGAATGAGCTAACTCATTGTTTTTAATAACACATTTGTTTTTAATACCACATTAAATTATACCCTTATCTAGCCAGACAGTTTTAGGGATAACAAGGCGAATTTACGCACCAATAGTTGGCTATTGGAAGTGAATTCAACGCAGTTAGCGCTAAAACTGGCTGCTAGAAAGGCATTAACTATCCGAAGCTCATATATGGTCTCCTCCCTTATTGCAAGGTTTCTTTAGTAAATAACAGGGACAGGATTGCTGTCATATATACGGTCTGTTAATGAGTTTTATTTGAAACTCTGACCTAGATGTAAATCGCGCATATTGCCCTAATCAGGTTATCGGTATTTAGCTACCCCTGAGCTCGACAGGTTTTCAATATGCCGGTTTGACCTGTTATGTCATCTACTTCAGTCACTTTCGCAATTCGGTGAAAGAAATCTACTTATCTTGCTTGATATGCCTCTTTTGATACTGTAATTGCCCAGGCCACTCTAGCCATTTTATTGGCATAAGCGACACAGGCTTTATTATGCCCTCGCGTTTGTACAAGTCGATTTATCCAAAGACTCAGTTGGTCTGTTTTATACTTTGCTCTCGATACAACCGATTTCGCCCCTTGAATAAGTAAACATCTCAAATATCGATTACCACGCTTACTTATCCCGAGCAAAACTGATTTTCCACCCGTACTACGTTGCTTGGGCACGAGACCTAAT
>NZ_JANHZS010000050.1:0-1414 GCF_041414765.1 Pseudoalteromonas sp. DY56-GL79
TAAACCACTTTGGCGTTGTATGGTTAAGCCTCACGGGTAATTAGTACGAGTTAGCTTAATGCCTCACAGCACTTCCACATCTCGCCTATCAACGTTGTAGTCTTCAACGGCCCTTCAGTTGACTCTAAGTCAAAGTGAGAACTCATCTCGAGGCCTGCTTCCCGCTTAGATGCTTTCAGCGGTTATCAGTTCCGAACGTAGCTACCGGGCAATGCAATTGGCATCACAACCCGAACACCAGCGGTTCGTCCACTCCGGTCCTCTCGTACTAGGAGCAGCCCCTCTCAATTCTCAAACGCCCACGGCAGATAGGGACCGAACTGTCTCACGACGTTCTAAACCCAGCTCGCGTACCACTTTAAATGGCGAACAGCCATACCCTTGGGACCGACTTCAGCCCCAGGATGTGATGAGCCGACATCGAGGTGCCAAACACCGCCGTCGATATGAACTCTTGGGCGGTATCAGCCTGTTATCCCCGGAGTACCTTTTATCCGTTGAGCGATGGCCCTTCCATTCAGAACCACCGGATCACTATGACCTACTTTCGTACCTGCTCGACGTGTCTGTCTCGCAGTTAAGCTTGCTTCTACCATTACACTAACCGTACGATGTCCGACCGTACTTAGCAAACCTTCGTGCTCCTCCGTTACTCTTTGGGAGGAGACCGCCCCAGTCAAACTACCCACCAGGCACTGTCCTCAACCCCGATTCAGGGGCCTAAGTTAGAACATCAACACTACAAGGGTGGTATTTCAAGGTCGGCTCCACAGAAACTAGCGTCTCTGCTTCAAAGCCTCCCACCTATCCTACACATGTAGGGTCAATGTTCAGTGCCAAGCTGTAGTAAAGGTTCACGGGGTCTTTCCGTCTAGCCGCGGGTACACAGCATCTTCACTGCGATTTCAATTTCACTGAGTCTCGGGTGGAGACAGCGTGGCCATGGTTACACCATTCGTGCAGGTCGGAACTTACCCGACAAGGAATTTCGCTACCTTAGGACCGTTATAGTTACGGCCGCCGTTTACCGGGGCTTCGATCAAGAGCTTCGCCTAAGCTAACCCCATCAATTAACCTTCCGGCACCGGGCAGGTGTCACACCGTATACGTCATCTTACGATTTTGCACAGTGCTGTGTTTTTAATAAACAGTCCCAGCCACCTGGTCACTGCGGCTCTCGTTTGCTTACAGAGCAAGTCCTTCACAAACAAGAGCGTACCTTCTCCCGAAGTTACGGTACAATTTTGCCTAGTTCCTTCACCCGAGTTCTCTCAAGCGCCTTAGTATTCTCTACCTGACCACCTGTGTCGGTTTAGGGTACGATTCAGTATGAACTGAAGCTTAGAGGCTTTTCCTGGAAGTAGGGCATCAACAACTTCACCACCTTAGTGGCTCGTCTCGACTCTCAGCCTTA
>NZ_JANHZS010000050.1:1512-3014 GCF_041414765.1 Pseudoalteromonas sp. DY56-GL79
AGCAACCCGGATTTTCCTAAGTCACCAGCCTACAGCCTTTCACATGGACAACCAACGCCATGCTTGCCTAGCCTGCTCCGTCCCCCCATCGCATTCATACCGAGTACGGGAATATTAACCCGTTTCCCATCGACTACGCTCTTCAGCCTCGCCTTAGGGGTCGACTCACCCTACCCTGATTAACATGGGATAGGAACCCTTGGTCTTCCGGCGGAGGAGTTTTTCACTCCTCTTGTCGTTACTCATGTCAGCATTCGCACTTCTGATATGTCCAGCATGCCTCCCGGCACACCTTCAGCCACTTACAGAACGCTCCCCTACCCCGCGAACAAAGTTCGCAGCCGTAGCTTCGGTGGTATGTTTAGCCCCGTTACATCTTCCGCGCAGGCCGACTCGACTAGTGAGCTATTACGCTTTCTTTAAAGGGTGGCTGCTTCTAAGCCAACCTCCTAGCTGTTTTAGCCTTCCCACATCGTTTCCCACTTAACATACACTTTGGGACCTTAGCTGACGGTCTGGGTTGTTTCCCTCTCCACGACGGACGTTAGCACCCGCCGTGTGTCTCCCGGATATTACTTTACGGTATTCGGAGTTTGCAAAGGGTTGGTAAGTCGGGATGACCCCCTAGCCTTAACAGTGCTCTACCCCCGTAAGTATTCGTCCGAGGCTCTACCTAAATAGATTTCGGGGAGAACCAGCTATCTCCCGGTTTGATTAGCCTTTCACTCCTAGCCACAGGTCATCCCCTAACTTTTCAACGTTAGTGGGTTCGGTCCTCCAGTTGATGTTACTCAACCTTCAACCTGCCCATGGCTAGATCACCGGGTTTCGGGTCTATACCCTGCAACTTAAGCGCCCAGTTAAGACTCGCTTTCGCTACGGCTCCCCTAAATGGTTAACCTCGCTACAGAATATAAGTCGCTGACCCATTATACAAAAGGTACGCAGTCACCCAACAAGTAGGCTCCTACTGCTTGTACGTACACGGTTTCAGGTTCTATTTCACTCCCCTCACAGGGGTTCTTTTCGCCTTTCCCTCACGGTACTGGTTCACTATCGGTCAGTTGGGAGTATTTAGCCTTGGAGGATGGTCCCCCCATATTCAGTCAAAGTTTCACGTGCTCCGACCTACTCGATTTCACTTTAGATAAGTTTTTGTGTACGGGACTATCACCCTGTTTCGTCATGCTTTCCAGCATGTTCCACTAACTACACTAAAGCTTAAGGGCTGGTCCGATTTCGCTCGCCGCTACTTTCGGAATCTCGGTTGATTTCTTTTCCTACGGGTACTTAGATGTTTCAGTTCTCCGCGTTCGCCTCGTTAACCTATGTATTCAGTTAACGATACCTGCAAGCAGGTGGGTTTCCCCATTCGGAAATCCTAGTCTCAAGCGCCTCTTACTGGCTTGACTAGGCTTATCGCAAGTTAGTACGTCCTTCATCGCCTCCAACTGCCAAGGCATCCACCGTGTACGCTTAGTCACTTAACCATACAACCCAAA
>NZ_JANHZS010000051.1:0-2885 GCF_041414765.1 Pseudoalteromonas sp. DY56-GL79
ATGGTAGTGGGTATATTGGGGATATTAAAAGCAGGAGGCGCGTATGTGCCGCTAGATCCGAGCTATCCTCAATCGCGTTTAGCATACATGATGGACGATGCAGCCTTCAATGTTGTACTGACGCAGAGTAAGAGCTGGGATGTAGTAAAGAACTTTAATGTGCCGACTATTAACCTTGATGATTTAACTCAGTTTGAATCGTACAATGTAAGCTGCGTTGATAAGTCAGAGCTAGGGTTACGATCAAAACACCTTGCTTATGTTATTTATACCTCTGGCTCAACAGGTAAACCAAAAGGGGTTATGGTTGAGCATCAAGCACTATATAATCGTATCCACTGGATGCATAATAAATACGGTATGAATTGCAGTGATAAAGTACTGCAAAAAACGCCTTATAGTTTCGATGTTTCTGTATGGGAGTTTGTATGGACGCTTGCCTACGGTGCACAGCTAGTCGTAGCTCGCCCTGAAGGACACAAAGAACCTGAATACCTATGCCAACTTATTCAAGAGCATAGTATAACTAAAATGCACTTTGTCCCATCAATGCTAGGATTGATCTTAGAGCACGAGCAATTTACGAATTGTCGCAGCTTAGAACAAGTTTTTTGTAGTGGTGAAGCATTACAGCAAAGCCATGTGGAAGAGTTTAGGAAAGCACTACCTTACTCTGAACTGCATAATTTATATGGTCCAACGGAAGCCGCTATTGATGTCAGCTATTGGGACTGTGCTGGTGACATTAGTCGAGGAGTTCCTATTGGTAGGGCAATTGATAATATCCAGCTGCTCATTCTTGACCCTTATCTTAACTTGGTACCGGAAGGAGCTGTGGGCGAGTTGCATATTGGCGGAGATGGTCTTGCTCGCGGTTATTTAAATAGAGAAGAGTTAACCGCTGAACGCTTCATTGCCAACCCTTTTTATGATAGAAACCAAGCAGCAAGTTCTCAAAGGCTCTATAAAACAGGAGACTTAGCGCGTATAAGAAAGGATGGTGAAATTGAATATCAGGGGAGGATAGATCACCAAATAAAAATTCGTGGATTGCGTATAGAATTGGGCGAGATCGAGCATCAGTTAAGTGGTTTAGAATGCGTTGACTCATCTTTGGTTGTAGCGCAAGAGATTGCGGGTTCGACCCAGTTAGTAAGTTATATCAAGCCATCAATTGAAAGCTATGGACTTGACCATTCTGCGCTAAATGACAAAGTGAAAAAGGGGCTCAGTGTGGAGCTACCTGAACATATGATCCCCAGTTTAGTCGTGGTTGTAGATGAGTGGCCATTAACAGCGAATGGTAAGGTCGATCGGAAGGCTTTACCTACCCCAGATAGTAGTTCAATGCATGTGGAGTATGTTGCCGCAACTACAGATGTTGAAATTCTAGTTGTTGATATTGTTGCGAACCTTCTGCAGTTGGAAACCTGTAGTGTTAGCTTGAAAGCCAGCTTCTTTGAGCTAGGTGGGCATTCTTTAATGGCTATAAGACTGCTTGCCGAGCTTAAAGCGAATGGTTATACAAACATAGAGCTGAAGAATCTGTATGATATTTCTAGTATCGCAGAGTTGTGTTTATTATGTGAGCAAATTGATAAAGAAAAGTCTTTAGTTCAAGAGCTTATGGATTCTGAAGATGCCTTAGAGTACGAGTTTTAATCAACTTTTCCGTGGGTTTAGGTGCGCTTTTATAAGTGAAAGCGCACCAGAACTTTCTAAAACTTTGAATTTAAAGCTTATAATTCCAGTTTTAAGTCGAAAGCGAATTTGTTTTTGAAAAGGTTGCAAGTCACGATGTGATGACGTATCTTACGATTTGCTAAAACTGTTTACTAAAGTATCAATTTAATCCTGAAAGTTTCATAAGTATCTCACGCGTGAGTTGTTTATATGCTTCGAGGGCTCATGTCTCTATTGAGATCTTGATCAATGATGTATTTACAGAGTTGCGGTGCTTACATAGCAAACAAAGCACAAGAGGGAGCATCATTTAATTTTATCGCGGATGCGCTTGCTGAAGGTAAAACTCAGCAACTGGTGATAGCCAATGAATCGTTTTATAGAGGCGAATAATAAGTTTTAGATCTTAGGTGTAAGCTGAGAATTGTGAGTTATCTGAAGTACTAAAAGAGTAGGTATAACTCTGACTTAACCATTAAGCTATTCTCGTTATTTTGTTGAGTAATTTACATCTTTTGGAAACTCATATTGTTGAAGTGTGTTTCGTTAAACATGCTGATTTTGCCGTATGAACAGTATTAATGCGCAAAAAAGTTCTTGTGATTAGGATTACGTCTAGTGATCTGTAATGCTATATGCGTTTTTACTAATAAAAATCCTTACCGGCAACATAAAACTGGTGCCCTGTTATCCTAGGGAGTCGGAGCGTAAGAATATGAAGTTTGTAATTGAGCTATTGCAGTTTAGTGACTATCAGATAGGTCCAAATGTCTGGCGTGAGTTGTTTTATTTTAAGTTTTGATGTTCTGCCAACTGCATTTGGTGGGATGAATAATAAAAATTAAGGTACTGAGAAATAATATGAATGATCTCTATAACAAGCTGATCTCTGAGGGAACATTGGTTTTCATTGAGAATGGAAAGCTGAAGGCGAAGTCCTCAAAAGCGCGTCTAGATCAAGAAACTGTTCAACTGATTAAAAACAACAAAGATGCTTTACTGGAATTTTTGCAGCAAAAGTCAGCAGAGGCTCCAGTCAATAAGATCAGCAAAAGAGATTCTAAAAACAGAAAATTATTATCAGTTTGCTCTTTTGCGCAGCGACGATTGTGGTTTATAGACCAACTACAAGGAGGCTCGGCGGAGTACAATATGCCAATGGCACTGGAAGTGTCAGGTGAATTGGACTTGATGGTAGTAGA
>NZ_JANHZS010000052.1:0-2319 GCF_041414765.1 Pseudoalteromonas sp. DY56-GL79
GTAAGCGTCGCCTGAACCACACCTAGCTACTGAATACGCTCAGCCTATAAAGTACAGCTCTGACCTCAATTCGGAGCTGAACATGCCTAAACACAAAACCGCAGAGCAATGGCTGAAACTTATCGAACAACAGGAACTCAGTGGTTTGTCTGTCACTGACTTCTGCACGCAACACAACCTTAGTACCAAGTCTTTTTATAATCGCCGAAGTAAACTTCGCGCTAAAAAACCACCTGAGTCATCTTTTATTGCCGCTAAGCCTGCTGCATCTGAGTCCGTTTCTCTGCCTGAGTTGTTACAGCTCAAGCATGGTCAGAATACGGTGTTGTTGCCATCAAACACAGATACCCTGTGGTTGGCCGCACTGCTCAGGGCGCTGTCATGATCTGCTGGCACAATGAGTCTGTTTACTTGCACCGCCAGCCAGTAGACTTTCGTAAATCCATCAATGGCCTCGCGGCGATTGTTGAGCAAGCAATGGAAACGTCCGCAATGACGGGTAACGTCTTTGCCTTTTGCAATAAAAATAAGGACAAGCTGAAGGTGCTGTATTGGGATAAAACCGGTTTTGCACTGTGGTACAAACGCCTCGAAAAAGACAAGTTTAAATGGCCAGACAAAGAAGATGATGACGTCATTACACTCAGCGCCGAACAATGGCAGTGGTTATTGTCTGGCTTATCGGTCATTGCCCACAAGCCGCTCAGCTATGGTTATAACGTATGATCATAACAGGGGCTTTTAGATCACGAATTAATCTAAGCTATTAATTTAAAAACAGTTACTCTGTTGATACAGTAGACTGCATGAAAGAAATGAATAAACTGCCTGATGATCCTCAGCAGTTGAAGCAGATCATTGCTCAGCTTCAGGCGCGTAATAACTACCTCGAAGAACAATTCAGACTGGCCCAGCAAAAACGCTTCGGGGCCAGCAGTGAGTCGCATCCGGCGCAAGCTGACTTGTTCAATGAAGCCGAAACTCTGGTTGAAGATGAAGAAGAGCTCGAGCAAGACGTTGAAACCATTGAATATCTGCGCAAAAAGCCGACACGTCAGTCACTGCCAAAAGATCTGCCCCGCGAACGTATCGTGCATGACATCGACAACAAACAGTGTGACTGCTGTGGCGGTGAGCTGCACAAAATGGGCGAGGATGTGAGCGAAAAGTTGGAGTTTATCCCGGCCCAGGTCAAAGTCATTGAACATGTCAGGCCAAAATATAGCTGCCGGCACTGTGAAAAAACACAAACTCAGGTTGAGATAAAACAAGCGCCTGTCCCGCCGAGCCCCATTCCAAAAGGGATCGCCACGGCCAGTTTGCTGAGCCAAATCATCACCAGCAAATATCAGTACGGTTTACCGCTGTATCGCCAAGAAAGCCTGTTCAAACAATATGGTATCGCGCTTTGCAGGCGGACCATGGCAGACTGGATGATCCGCTGCGCCAGTTTGTTCAAACCACTCTACGACAGGCTGCACGACGTGTTGCTACAGCAACCGGTGATACAGGCCGATGAAACCACGGTTAAAGTGGTGAAAGAAGACAAACAAACCAGTTACATGTGGCTGTATTGCAGCGGCACAGATTCGCCTGCGCCAGAGGAAAGCATCCCCAATATTGTCCTGTTCGACTATCAGAATAGTCGCGCGGGTCGTTGTCCTGTGGACTTTTTACAAGGCTACGACGGCTACCTGCAAGTTGACGGCTATGCCGGGTATGAGCAAACTCAAGCCACGCTAGTAGGCTGCTTGGCGCACGCAAGGCGCAAGTTCAAAGAAGCCGCGGACGCACAAGCCAAAGGTAAAACTGGTAAAGCCGATTGGGCACTTAACCATATTCAAAAATTATATCGAGTTGAAACTGCATGTAAAACAGCAAGCGCAGAGGTGCGCCAGGCTGCACGGGCACAGCAAGCGGCTCCGCTGCTGGCACAGTTTAAAACCTGGTTAGATAAATCAGCACAAACGGTGGTTCCAAAATCAAAGCTGGGCGAGGCTGTCCACTACACGCTAAGGCAGTGGCCGAAACTCATTCGCTACCTCGATGACGGACATCTAAAGATAGACAACAACCGGGCAGAGCGGGCTATCAAACCGTTCGTCATAGGCCGAAAGAACTGGCTGTTTAGCTTCACCACAAGTGGTGCTGAGAGTAGCGCAATCCTCTATAGCGTGATCGAAACAGCCAGAGCAAACGGCCACACCCCATTCGACTATGTGATGCATTGCTTAAACGAATTAGCCCAGCCCCAGTGCGATATCGACAGCTTACTGCCCTGGCATGTTAGCCTCCAGGTGTAGTTCGCCGTACGCTTAC
>NZ_JANHZS010000053.1:0-2211 GCF_041414765.1 Pseudoalteromonas sp. DY56-GL79
ACGGCCAAAATAGCAACGAGCATCTCACTACTGCGAGAAAAGTAGAGGGCGATAGGGGTATCGGCAGGCAATAGGCCTGCTTGGGCTTTGGGGTGCTGAGCAATAATTTGCTTCGCAAGGGCATTGGCCTTACCGTTCATTTCGGCATAAGACAGCGCTTCACCGCTGCTGGTTAACAAGGCTGTAAGCTCTGGGGTGTTAGCGGCGTGCTGCTCTACTAAGCTTGCCAGATCTTTGTCGGTGGCAAATGACTCGGCGTTGTTGTGCCAAGCACATATTGTGTCAGTCTCAGTTCTATTTTGTAGGGCTACTTTTGCAAGTGGCTGTGCGGTTCTGGCGATCACTTGATCGATAATATTGATAAAGCGCTCAGCAAGAGTTGCGATCCAGTCACTTGGAAATAGTGCGGTGGCGTAGTTAATATCACCAAATACTTCTTCGTCACCATTTTGTAGCAGCAAACTAATGTCGAACTTAGCCACTTTATGAAGCGCTTTTACTTGTGACTCATCCACTGGCGTAAACAGCTGTTGGCTGCTGTCATCACTATTATTTTTAAATTGCTCAAGCGCAAACATCATTTGAAATAGCGGATGGCGAGACGGATCTCGTTGTAATTTTAGGGCGTCGACCAATTTATCAAATGGCAGATCTTGGTGCGCCTTTGCCGCTTTTAGGGTCTGGTGCACTTGTTGGATCAAGGCATTAAAGTCGAGTGCGTTATCAATATGAATTGGCAGGGCTAAGCTATTGACCAAAAAGCCAATAAGATTTTGTGTCTGGCTTAGATGACGGTTGTCAGACGGTGTACCTATGACTAAATCTGACTGACCGCTGGTTGCTTGTAATGTCAATGCCCAGCTGCTGAGCAGTACTACATAAAGACTGGTTTGTTGCGTTTTGGCTATGGCCTTTAGGGCTTCGCTTCGTTCCTGACCAAAATGAATACGGTGGTCGGCACCGTGATATTGATATTCATTTGGCCTTGGTAGTGGCGAATGAAATTCAAGCTGCTCAGCGCCTGCAAGTGCATCAGTCCAGTGGTCTAAAAGCTTAGTTAAGGTATCGCCGCTGAGGTACTCGCGCTGCCATTTTGCGTAATCTTGGTACTGTAACTCAAGCGCTGGTAGCTCAGGCGTTTTGCCTGAAGCTAGCATAAAATAGGCTTGGTGTAGCTCACGCATAAAGATTTCGGTGGACCAGCCATCAAACGCAATATGGTGCCACATGAATAGCACGTAACGTTCAGCGCCTAATGTCCAACAGCAAACCTTGAACATAGGCTCATTGGCTAAGTCAAATGGTGTACTAATCGCTTGTTTAACAGCCGTATTAAGCGCTGCTAAGTCAGCGACTGCGCTCGGTTCAATTTCAATACTGGCGTTCAACACTTCTTGATAGTCGTGGCCTTGATCGTCTTGACGATAGACACTGCGAAGCACTTCATGCCTATCTAACACGATATTCAGTGCTTGTGTTAATCGCGTAAGCTCTGTGTGCTCAGAGAGTTTAACCAAAAACGGAATATGATAAGCGTTGGTGCCATTTTCTAACCGTTCGATAAATAATAAACGCTCTTGCGCAAACGAAAGCGGATGGCGGTTTAATTCTGGCAGTGTATTAAACGCATCCTTTGAAAAAATTGCTTTTGCTTCAAGGTAATCCATTAGCTGCGTTTTGTTTGACTTTAACTTTGCAACAAGCGCAGCATCTGGCGCTTGCGCGCCAAATGACAGCTCTAGTCCGCCGTCTTGCAACCAGATTGAGAGATTGTGATCTTTCAGTTCAGCGAGCAATGACAACATGGTTAAATCCTCATGCTATTAGTTTGTTCTTGTTGTGATCCGGAGTCTGCTTTAATTTCGATATCCCCACTCAACGTCTCTAAGTTGTCGACGATTGCGGCAATATGGGTATGCTCAAACAGGGCTGAAATTGGGATGTTTAAATCCAGTGCTTTATTACAAGCATTCATCAACCGGATAGCCGAGATAGAGTCCCCCCCAATACTGAAGAAATTATCTTCAATCCCCACTTGCTCAAGGCCAAGTACCTGTTGCCAAATCTCACAAAGTTGGGTCTCTAAGTCATTACGCGGTGCCACATAGAGGTTGTCAGCTTGAAGCTCCGGTGTGGGGAGTGCTTTGCGGTCAAGCTTACCGTTACCAGTGAGTGGAATCTGTTCGATTAGGGTAAAGTGGCTGGGCACCA
>NZ_JANHZS010000055.1:0-1490 GCF_041414765.1 Pseudoalteromonas sp. DY56-GL79
CCAGGGCCAAATAAGAGAAACCCGTTGCAGCAATGCGACGGGTTTTTTGCTATGTGTGATTTAAAAACCTCGTAAGCGAATCAACACATCGCGAGGTAAACTCGCTCCTACTACCATATACACTGCATCGTAGGAGGTGGTTCACCCGCCGATGGTTTGCAATGAAGTTTCAGTAAAAAACATGTATTCCAAAACCCGTTTCAACAATACAACGGTTTTTTCTGTTTGGGATTTAAAACCTTGCAAGCCAATTAACACATCGCGAGGTGAACTCGTGTCCACCATATACACATCGCTAAGGTTTGAAAAAACTCCAGGCGATAAAACGGCTTGTCTTATTACCTTGTTCCATCTCGATCACTTTCACTTGCTCGGCAGCGACCTGTTTAAGTTGTTGTTTAAGTGGTTTTACGTTGTCTTTATTCGAGATAAGGGAAGTAAACCAATAAACTTGCTCTTTGAAAGTGACGCTCTCAGAGATCATATCCAATATAAAGCGCTTTTCTCCACCGTCACACCATAACTCTTGAGCTTGGCCGCCAAAGTTTAGCGACGCTTGTGGTGCTTTGTTTAGGTTTTTCCACTTTCTTTGCGTGCCCTTGTTTGCATCTGCTTCACTGGCATGGAAGGGCGGGTTACACATTGAAAAATGATAAAACTGGTTTGCTTTTATTATCGTTTTAAAAAAGTGATTAGGCTGCTTTTGTTGCATCACTTTTACCGGCAACCTATTTAGTTCTGCGATGGTTTTGGCACACTTCACAGCAAGAGGATTGATATCAGAGGCAACAAAGCGCCAGTTATACTCTCTTGATCCTAAGATGGGATAGATCAAATTGGCACCAGTGCCAATATCTACGCCTTGCACCTTATCGGGCAAGTTACTTTCATCTAAGAGATCTTTCAGCGCATGGATATAGTCTGCTCTGCCCGGAACCGGAGGGCATAAAAACTGTGCGGGGATATCCCAAACTTGTATATCGTAGTCTGACTTAAGCAGTGCTTTATTCAACAGTTTTACGGCATCTGGATTAGTGAAGTCGATACTTTTTATGTCATCAGCTCGGTTGTAAGTAAAATTCTTTAAAGCGGGTTCAATCGTTATAAGCTTGTCTAGATCATAGCCTGAATTATGCTTGTTTCTTGGGTGCACAGGATTCTTCGAATAAATAAAAAGGATTATAACACTTTTAATCGAACGCTTAAGTCTTGAATACAGGCTTTATATTAAAGGCATATCAACCTCTTTATTTGCTTCGTTTAAGCGTTTACTTATCAATCAGTCAACTGGTACGATGAGGCTAGTGTTCAAAGAATAAAAACAAAGAAATGATAGAGCAAAAATCACTATTAGTAGATATAGCAGATGGACATAAACTCCACCTCAGATATATAGCGAAACCGGGTAGTAGCCAGGGGCGGAGCATACTTTGATTACTTATAAGCCAAAGAACACCTGTGCCCTAAATTTGTCGTTCCAGCCAGCGGTT
>NZ_JANHZS010000056.1:0-1457 GCF_041414765.1 Pseudoalteromonas sp. DY56-GL79
GATATAGCAGAGGTAGAGATTAAGGTAGCACAAGAGGACGTGCGACATTTATCAGGAGAGTCTCAGGCGCAAGCGGTAGCGGCGCTGGTCAATGATGAGTTTGTACAGCCATTTGATTTAGCATCGGATGTCATGATACGAGTACGCTATATTCATACGTCGGAGCGTGCAGGGGTTCTGCTATTTAATATGCATCACATCGCATCGGATGGTTGGTCGATGGAAGTATTAAATCAAGAGTTCTTCCAATTGTACGATGCCTTTAGTCAAGGCAAGCCGAGTCCACTGAGTGCACTTGAAATCCAATATGCGGACTATGCCCATTGGCAGCGCACGCACTTAGAAGGCGCGGTGCTAGAGGAGCAGTTGAGCTATTGGGAAAGTCAGTTAGATTCACTCCCAGGGGTACATAGTTTACCGCTGAGCTATCCAAGGCCGAAGCAGAAGGCGTTTGCAGGCGGGGTAGTGTCAGGGAGATTACCGTCGGAGATATCGCAGAAACTGCAAGAGTTGGCGACGAAACATAAGCTGTCACCCTTTATGCTGCTACATGGTGCGCTGTCATTATTACTATCAAGACATAGCCACAGTAGTGATATCGTGGTGGGGACACCGGTGGCGAACCGAACGCAGTCGGAATTAAGCCCATTGATAGGCTTTTTTGTGAATACACTGGTACTGCGAGCGAATACGGCGCAGGCGGATTTGGCGAGTTATTTTAAGCATATCAGGCAAGTGCATATAGATGCGCAAGCGAATCAAGATGTGCCGTTTGAGCAATTGGTAGATAGGTTAAAGGTATCAAGAAGTACAGCGCATAGCCCACTGTTCCAGATAATGTTGACGACGAATAGTGACTATGGTGTGCAGCAGGGGGAGCGCGCGGTTAGTTTACCGGGTGTAGAGATAAGCGCTTATGGTAGTGATACGATACAGGCGAAATTTGATTTAGAAGTTGACCTTAGCATGAGTGATGCGGGGGTAGGGTTAAGTTGGACGTATGATGTAAGCCTATTCAGTGAAGAGTCGATTAAGCGGCTGAACGACCACTTATGTCGTTTGCTGACAGCGCTAAGTGAGGAGCATGTTGGAGATATCGCACCGCATGATTTGAAGATGCTATCGGCGGCGGAAGCGCGTTATTTAATAGAGGGATTGAATGATACGGCGCAGGCTTATCCGAAAGATAAGTGTATCCATGAGCTATTTGAGGAGCAGGCGGCTTTAGAGCCAGAGCGAGTAGCGGTCGTGTTTGGTGATAGAAGCCTGAGTTATGGAGAGTTGAATGCCAGAGCAAACCAAGTTGCGCACTATTTAAGGGCGGAGCACCATATAAAGCCAGATAGTTTGGTGGGGCTATGTGTGGAGCGCTCACTGGAGATGGTAGTGGGTATATTGGGGATATTAAAAGCAGGAGGCGCGTATGTGCCGCTAGATCCGAGCTATCCTCAATCGCG
>NZ_JANHZS010000057.1:0-1249 GCF_041414765.1 Pseudoalteromonas sp. DY56-GL79
GTATCTAGATGAGGATTGGCCTTTGACCCCGACAGCGAGCGCACTGTAGCGGTAAACACCATCGGCTTGGGGCTATGCTCTGGGAGCGCGATACGTATTGGCTCACCTCGTGGTACACAAACCGACTCGCTATGATATGCAACTTGCTTAGGGTCATTGGCACTGCCTTGCTTATACACCTGTTTACTGCGAATACAGGTATAATCGCCGCCTTTCGCTGTGCCCAATTTACCATTTAACGAAAACGAATAACCGGCATTGGCTTCGGCTACGTTTCCTACCAGCGTGACTTCATTTTTACCTTGTTGATAGGCAAGCTCGAGATTGCCGGTGCGCTCAAATTGCTCAGCGGGATTTTGTGCTGCAGGCTCAAAATAGCTACGCTGGGCCGAGCTGACCGAGGTTGGTGGATGGGCATTCACATGCACTTGTGAGCCACCCATTCTAAAACGATGGCGGCTTTGGCACTGCGTAAACCCAACAAAGCCGGTTTCATGTTCGTGCACCAGACCATCTTTATCCGTTACCGACAGCAAGCCTCGTTCAATATACGGGCTTGCAAGATTCCCCTCGGCAATCACTATCGACTCAATAAAATCATGGCATTCAAACCAATAAATTAAGCCGTACTTTGCTAAGAGTCGGGTGAAAAAGGTGTAGTCGTTTTCTAGCGCTTGTACGCACTGCGGTAGCGTGGGTAAATCTTTAGTGACTCGCCATTTTATCCGGTCTTGTGAATAGCCGGCTTTTTGTATCAGCTTATTGAGAACAGACTGGACATTGGCTTGTACAAAGATTTGGCTTTTTTCTGTTTGCTTAAGTAACTCAAGGCGAGGCTTTAAGACCACCTCTGCACCACAGGTGTGCTCAGACACAAAACCAGATTGGATATCAAACAAAGTCCCAGTGAAATACGTTGATATTGCATCTGGTGACTCAATTTCAAACGTGAGCATATTGCCGACGAGTAACTCATCAGCAAGGTCAAATTGGGATTCTAGGTTCGCTTTGAGTAAAAAGCCGCTATTGACACAGGTCGTGAGTTCAAAATCGACGACATGTACAGGATGGTTAGTACCATACACCACAATCCTTGTTTGCATTTTTTATGTCCACTGTTGTTGGTTAAAGCCGTTCCACCAATACGCGATACTACTTCCTAGTGTGCTGCGATTGGTTTTTATTTGCGCGCTATTGTTACATAAAAGGCAAGCATTTTTAACTCATTTTTTTATTCAGCATTCGAATG
>NZ_JANHZS010000058.1:0-1238 GCF_041414765.1 Pseudoalteromonas sp. DY56-GL79
TGTTGTGGTTCAATAAATCCGGACACTATTTTAGGTGGTATCATTACCACTCAACTAGAGGTGTCCAATGGCAAGAAAACGTCGAACATTTAGTAAAGAGTTCAAACTTGAAGCAGCTTGTTTAGTTTTAGATAAAGGCTACTCCCTCCAAGATGCATGTCACTCTTTGGATATTGGTGAAACCGCCTTAAGGCGCTGGGTACAACAGCTTGAGGGTGAACGAAACGGTGAAACGCCTACGTCTAAAGCGTTGACCCCTGAACAGCAAAAGATTCAAGAGCTTGAAGCCAGGATCAATCGCTTAGAGCGAGAAAAATCGATACTAAAAAAGGCTACAGCTCTCTTAATGTCAGAAGAAATGAACAATATTCGTTAATAGACCAATTAAGTGAGCACGAACCGGTAGAAATGGTCTGTAACGTCTTTGATATTGCTCGTTCAAGTTTTTATGACTATAAAAGACGTCGCAACCTCATTGACGTCAATGAGGTTAAGCTGAGAGCGCAACTAAACGCTTGCTTTAATCTCAGTCGAGGCGCTGCGGGTAGTCGTACACTCTTAGCTATGCTTGCAGATTTAGAGATTGAGGCAGGTTTATTCAAGGTCAGGCGGATAATGCGTGATATGCACCTTGTGTCGAAACAACCAGGACCACACGTTTATAAAGTAGCGGTGAATGAACGCCCTGATATACCAAACTCGTTAAATAGAGAGTTCGATGTGCAAAATCCAAATCAAGTGTGGTGTGGAGACATTACGTATATTTGGACTGGTCAGAAGTGGTCATACTTAGCAGTAGTTATTGATTTATACGCGCGGCGAGTTGTCGGTTGGGCAATGTCAGAAAAGCCAAATACTGCATTAACTATCAAAGCATTAGATAGAGCATATGAACAAAGAGGCAAACCTAGGGGAGTTATGTTCCATTCTGACCAAGGCTGTCAGTACAGCTCAATCAAATTTAGGCAAAGACTATGGCGATATCAAATAACACAAAGTATGAGCCGCAGAGGAAATTGTTGGGACAATGCCCCGATGGAGCGTTTATTTAGAAGTCTCAAAACGGAATGGCTTCCAAGTACAGGCTACAGTTCATTTAAAGAAGCTGAACAAGACGTTAGCTTTTACTTGATGAACTATTACAACTGGAGAAGGCCTCATAGTCATAACGATATGCAAGCTCCAGCAGTAGCAGAAGAAAAACTTAATTCACTGTCCGGAATTAGTTGACCACTACA
>NZ_JANHZS010000059.1:0-1033 GCF_041414765.1 Pseudoalteromonas sp. DY56-GL79
GCCTGTTGGTGGTACTCTGTAATCGCCAAAAAACAAGAGTAGTTACCATGAGTTACAAGCAGTTGATCGAAGGACAAAGATACCAGATAGAGGCCTACTTACGCGAGGGTTTTAGTTACCGAGAAATTGGAAAGCGGCTGAGTGTTAGCCACAGCACGATAAGCCGCGAAGTTCGGCGCAATAGAATTCGGGATAATCATTATCTACCAGAGATCGCCCACGCTAAGACGATGAAGCGCCGATGTCAGGCAACGAAGTATAATATTTCAGGGCTGACTGTCACATTCGTAGAGTTCGGGTTGAGTCAAAAATGGAGTCCTGAACAGATCGCAGGCGTGGGTAAAATGATTGGTTACTCTGTTAGCCATGAGTGGATTTACGGTTTTGTGCAGCGTGATAGATTACGTGGCGGCAAGCTGTTTAAGCAGTTGCGCCATGGTCACCGCAAATATCGAAAAGGCAGTCGAGCCAAGCGAGTCATAATTCCGAATCGCGTAGGCATTGAACATCGGCCAGCCATCGTCGATACGAAAAAGCGATTTGGTGACTGGGAAGCTGATACCGTTTTAGGCAAGCAAGGGACAGGCGCGATTGTCAGCCTAGTTGAACGTAAAAGTAAGCTATACCTGCTCCGTAAAGTGCCAGCAAAGAGTGCTATTGATGTTAGCCGAGCAATGATAGGAATGCTGTGGCGGTATCGCGGCCAAGTCCGGACCATCACTGCGGACAATGGAAGTGAATTCTGTGATCACGAGCGGGTTGCAGAGAAGTTGAAAACAGATATTTACTTCGCTAATCCATACTCATCATGGGAGCGTGGGCTGAATGAAAATTTCAACGGGCTGCTGCGCCAGTACATCAAGAAAGGTACAGATTTACGGACTGTAACGGACAAGCAGATTGCTGATATTGAGCGGGCATTAAATGCCAGACCGAGAAAGTGTTTAGGATATAAACAGCCTGCTGTAGTATTCAATGAATTACGTAAAGCAGCTTAATTTAGCGAGTGGTGCACTTCGGAGTTGAATTCGCG